>JBHJNX010000094.1:0-27327 GCA_050330335.1 Pleurocapsa sp.
CAAAAAGTGTGTGGATTTGCATGGAGGTCGTATTGCGATCGCTAGTGAGGTGGGTAAAGGAACGACGGTAACAATTATCTTGCCCTTGACAATAGGAAAAAATAGTTAATTTAGCTACTCCCTGCTTGAACTTCTCTTTCTCTAGTCATAACTGTAGTTTAGACTAAGGGGAAGGCGATCGCTTTGTTCAAAAAAATTGTCCATCTATTGCTATACTCAAAAAAACTTGGTAAAAATTGGCATTTTAGACGAGATTTCGTCATGATTTAGACGTGGAGGAATCTAAAAATCAGTAAATATCACGACTATTGCTATGCGAGATTTGGCTCAAATTCAGCAAACCAACTACGATGTCATCATTATTGGCGGTGGAATTAATGGTGCGGGGGTTGCTAGAGATGCCGCCTTAAGAGGTTTGAAAACCATTTTAATTGAGAAAGAAGATTTTGCTGGAGGTTCTTCTAGTTGGTCTACCAGACTAATTCACGGCGGTTTGCGCTACTTAGAATATTTTGAATTTCCTTTAGTTAGAGAAGCTTTAAAAGAAAGAGAGGTGTTGTTGCGAACAGCACCTCATTTAGTAAAACCTTTACTGTTAACGATTCCTATTTATGGCGATCGCTCTCGTCCCTACTGGAAAATTTGGGCAGGTATGATTCTTTACGATATTTTTAGCTTTGATAAAACTCTACCCTTACATAGA
Organism: Pleurocapsa sp.; assembly: GCA_050330335.1. Lineage (GTDB taxonomy): Bacteria > Cyanobacteriota > Cyanobacteriia > Cyanobacteriales > Xenococcaceae > Waterburya. The sequence goes on from JBHJNX010000094.1 coordinate 704, forward strand.
ATGTTACCCAAAGCTAAATTTAAACAACTATTTCGCAGTTTAGACCGGGATAACTTGAGTGGTGGGGCGCAGTATTATGATGGACAAGTAGCCCTAGCCGAGCGTTTGTGTTTGGAAAATATTATTTCGGCTCAAAATGCTGGTGCAACAGTACTAAATTATGTAGAAGTCACCGAATTACCCATTGAGGGCGATCGCCTTAACCAGATTCTGTGTCGGGATAAACTTACTGGAGAAAATTTTACTGTTTCTGGTAGTCCCAAGGCGATCGTGGTCAACACTTCTGGCCCTTGGGTAGATCAAGTGTGTCAGTTGGGTAACAAAGAAGGGCAAAATTCCCCCATCGGTAAGACCAAAAAAATGGGCGGGACGAAAGGCAGTCACATTATAGTTAATCCCTTTCCAGGTGCGCCAGTGGGCAGCAGTTTATATGTAGAAGCTAAATCTGATGGCCGTCCTTTCTTTATCGTTCCCTGGTTAGATAAATATCTCATCGGTACGACCGATCTTCCCTTTCAAGGTGACTTAAACCGAGTCAAAGCCGACAACGACGAAATCGACTACTTACTGCAAGAAACCAACTTTATTATTCCTACGGCCCAACTATCGCAGCAAGATATTGTCTTTACCTATTCAGGAGTCCGCCCTTTACCTAATGCTGAAGGAAAAAAACCAGGAAGCATCACTCGCAAACATATTATCTACGACCATAATCAAGAAGGGTTACAAAACCTTATTTCTCTGATTGGTGGCAAACTAACCACCTATCGCAATGTGGGAGAAGAAATGGTGGATAAAATCTTGAACAAGACCAAACAAGCTCATCAGCCCTGTAAAACCCATACTTTACCTTTGCCTGGCTGTATTCTTCTCGACGACCGACGCATTCAACAAGCCATCACTGAATACGGTAAGATATTGCCGATCAAAACGATCAACCATTTATTTAATACCTATGGTGCAAGAGCTTTAGAAGTATTGGCTTTAACCAAGGATAACTCCGAATTAGCAGCAGCAATTAGTCCTGATCTGCCCGATATCAAAGCTCAAATTGTCTATGCTGTCCATAGTGAATTTGCTCATTCCCTAGTAGATATCCTCCGTCACCGTACTACCCTGGCGATGAATGGTAACTACGGTTTGGATCTATTGCCTATTTTAACTGAAGTATTACATCAATACTGCGATTGGAGTTGGGAACGATGCGATCGCGCTTGTAGTGAATATCGTGAGTATATGGAAAATAATTGTATACCAGATTATCAATTGTCAGAAAAACATTTATTCTCTTTTTTCTGCTAGTAACTTTGGTTTAACATAGAGATTTTCTAATAACACTCCTCCTCCTGCTACCCAAGGAGGAATGATTAAAGCACCGATAATTCCCAAGACTTGCGCTCCTCCTAAAACCGCCAATAATTGATACAAAGGAGAGACTTTAACCGAAGAACCTACTAAAAGGGGATCTAGAACGTAGGTTTCTAAATTTTGCACCACCACAAATAGTAGCAGTACCCAGAGAACAGTTAGTCCACTTTGAGCGGTAGCTACTATCAAAGCAGGAATTGCCCCTAAAATCGGGCCGAAAAAGGGAATTAAGTTGGTAAAACCGGCAATTACTCCTAAACCTAAAGCTAATTCTGATAGACCTAAAAATCCCAAACTGATACTAATTACAACACCCAAGATAGAAGAAACCAAAATACGACCTTGAATATAGCCACCCATTCTTTTGGCAACTGGTTGAATTTGTGCTTCTAATCTTCTATCCCAAGGTGCGGGAAAGAGATTGATAATATCTTCTAGTAGCTGTTTCGATGCCGATAACATATAAGCTGATAACAGCAATGCCAGTAATAAACTGAATGCGCTACCGATAATGCCTCTGGTAACGCCATAGGAACGAATTACTAATTGTTGACTCGACCTAATTGCCCAAGAAGTCAATCCTTGAATATCTAGTAATTGATTGACAATATTAGGTGTACCTGGTTCGCCGATACCGAAACTCAAGGCTAAATTGTTTAAAAGCGAGCGCAAAGTTTCTAAATAAGCTGGTAGTTTGCGAATCAATCTTTCGATTTGTTCGATGACAGTAGGGCCAATAATTAAACCAAATCCTGTGAGAGTGGCAATTAAACCAAGATAAACTAACAGTACAGCTAACCAGCGAGGCATACCCAATTTGTGGGCAGCATTTACCGTTGGTGCTAGGGTTGCTGCTACTACTACAGCAATCATTAATACCACAATTAAGCTTCTCAGTTGCCACAGTAATATTAATAACAAACCAACTATGGCAACCAAAACAATATTAACGATAGAAGCAATGGTCGGTTTTTCGGACATATAGAAATTTTGGAATAATTTAATTTTTGGAAGTTCTTAAACTAATGATAGTTCGATAGTTTCTCCAGATTGAGGGTCAATCGCTTTAGTGGCAAGATTCTTTTCTTGCAATAAGTCATTAAAGTTTTCGACACTACCTTCTGCTGTTAAGAAAGAAATTAATAATCCTTGAAAATCTATGTCTCCTCCTGCGGCAGTAGATAAAATTACTTGAGGTTTTAACTGCTCACAGAGTTCTAAGGTGGTTTTTTGTCCTTGAATCACTGCACCTAATAATGGTAATTTTAAACTAATAATTGGAGTGATTACTACATCGATAGATTCAGTTGTTCTGACAGTATCGCAATGATATCCGTGAGGTTCGTAATAAAGGTTTTTTCCCGATTCTAAACCTTTGATGATATAACCATTTTCTACTAAAGTAGGGCCAATGGGAGAACCTGGAACGGCTTCGATTTCTACTAAATCATCCAAACTAAACCTTTCTCCGTGTTCTAAAGAAATTATCTCGACATAACCCAATTCTTGAACAACTTTCGCTGCATTAGGAGACGCTACAACGGGAATATGGCGATCGAGTTGTTTTAAAGTAGAAGGATGGGCATGGTCTTCTAACCCTTGGGAAAGTAAAATTAGGTCAATATTTTGGGGAATTGGCTGGGGATTATTCTTTTTACCTCTAAACAACCAAGTCAGATTGCTAAATACTAAATCTCCTACCAACCAAGGATCGAGGAGTATTCTTTTACCATCGATTTCAATTAACCAAGAATTACTATCAAAATAGGTAAGCTGCATAAAATTGATTTCAGTAAGGGATAAAAAATAGATTGTAGACTGACAGAGCTATAGAAAAAAAGGATTTGATGACAATTAAATACACTTATTTCATACGACCCCTATGAATCAGCTTAACTTAACTTCATATTTAACTGACAGCTTATATTTCTGAACTATGTAAAACTTCGTTAATCGTCCTTAATAAGATTCCTGTGTTATAGGGTTTGGCTAAAAAGGCTTTGACATTGAGTTGGCGATCGCGAAAATCTTGCTGGCTGAAGTTGCGTCCGCTAATAGCAATAATATTAACTTGAGGATTAATTTTTTGGAGAGTGCGAATGGCGGTAGTACCGCTCATAGAAGGCATCATCATATTCATTAAAATAGCGGCTATTTCTGTTTGATGTTGAACATAAAAGGCGATCGCTTCAATCCCGTCATTAGCAGTAATTACTCGATAATTATGAGTTTCTAAAGAAGCTTTGGTAATTTCGCGAATTGTGGCTTCATCATCTACTACTAAAATCGATTCTCCTTGACCTTTGGGAATTGTTAAAAATTCTCTGGTTTCTGTGGTAGCTTCAGTAGTAGCAGGCAGCAGAATGGTAAATTGCGTACCCCGTCCCAGATCGCTTTTGACTTTGATCACCCCGCCATGACTTTTAACGATCCCAAATACTGTTGCTAAACCCAGTCCTGTACCCCGTTCAACTTCTTTGGTAGTAAAAAAAGGCTCAAAAATTCGTTCCATCAGATCAGGGGGAATCCCCACACCAGTATCGCTGACCGTAATTTCTACATAAGAACCAACTTTAATCTGAGAATTTTGGCGGACGTACTCTGGATCTACAGTAGTGTTTTTGGCTGAAATATCGAGATCACCGCCGTTAGGCATAGCATCTCTGGCATTTACGGCTAAATTGAGCAAAACCTGATGAATTTGAGTAGCATCACCATAAACCGCCCATAAATCTCGCGAGATATCACTTTGAATGGTGATAGATTTGGGAAAAGTTTCTTGAATCATCTGTTTGATGTCAGCAATCAAATGTCTGATTTGGATCGTCCCGCGATCGCCTTCAATTCCCCGTGCAAAGGATAGAATCTGTCTGACTAAAGCTGAACCCCGATTCACATTACTATCTAACATTTGAATCAATTCTTGACTGCGTTCGTCTACATCTGGTAGGGTCAGAGGTAAAAGCTGCACGCTCATCATAATGGGAGTCAAAATATTATTGAGGTCGTGAGCAATGCCTCCAGCTAATGCTCCCAAACTTTCTAAACGTTGATTGCGTAAGAACTGAGATTCTAACTGTTTTTTCTGGGTAATATCGGCAATTACTCCTGTCATGCGGATCGGGCGATCGCTGGCATCTCGCAGCAGATGACCCCGCACAGCAATCCAGGCAATGCTGCCATCTTGTCTAATAATACGTTGTTCTACATCATAGAGTCCTCCTTCTTGGAAAACTCGATTAATTTTTGCTTCAATTGCCTCGCGGTCGTCAGGATGGATACAACCTAAAGCTGCTTCCATCGTACTGGGAAATTCTCCTGGGGCATAACCAAAAATCGACTGAGTATATTCCGATAAAATAATAGTATTGCTTTCCATTTCCCAAATCCAAGTACCCAAATCTGCCGCTTCTAAAGCTGTTCTCAATTGGGCTTCGCTGTCTTGTAAAGCTAATTCTGCTTGTTTGCGTCCGTTAATGTCGGTTATCGTACCCAAATATCCCGCGATCGCTCCAGTTTCGTTATAGAGAGGAACTGCCCGACCAGATACCCAGGTTATTTGTCCTTGGGGATTTCTGAAGCGATATTCTAAAATAAATTCTTCCCCTGCTTTTGTTGCCTCTTGCCACCCCTCCCATACTAAATCTCGGTCTTCAGGATGCAAGGCTGCACTCCAACCCGTTCCCAAAGCTGCGGCTAAAGACAGGCCGGTAATTTCCTGCCAGCATTGATTAACATAGAGAAAATTGCCTCGAATATCCGTTTGAAAAATGCCGACAGGGGCAGAAGTGACCAAAACTCGAAATAATTCTGATTGTTCTTGTAGCGTCCTTTCCGCTTGTTGACGACGATTCAGTTCGTTTTGTGTTTGCTGGTATAATTCTGATTGTTGAATGGCGATCGCTACTTGGGTGGCTAACATTTGCAGCAAATTCAGTTCTGACTGTTGCCAATTTCTAGAACTCTGACATTGATGAACGATTAATAATCCCCAGAGATGATTGGCATCACCATTATTAGCGGCAAATTCGGCTGGAGTTAATAAAATCGGTACTGCGATGTTGGCTTTGACTTGAAATTGTTCTAAAAATTCAAGATGACAGGGGCTCAATTGGGATTGGTAGATATCTGCATTGGCACTGATATGACCGTGTTGATAGCCGTCAATCCAAGCTCTTTCAAAACAAGCATCGCGAATGACTTGATGTAAGATAGACCACTGAGGCTTGCTCACCGATTCGGTAGTCACAATACCACTTCTATTGGCATCAAAACGGTAGATCAATACCCGATCTGCCTGAATTAACTGTCTAACTTCTTCTACGGTTCGCTGTAAAACCCCTTCTAAATTTAACGATTGACGAATTCTTAAGGCGATCGCCGCTACTAATTGTTCTTGTTGCGATCGCTCTTGTAGTTGGGCGGCTTGTTGTTTTACCTGTCTTTCTAAATCCAGGTTGCGTCGTTTCAATGACTTGGTTTTTTCTGTTTCTAAGTGATGAAATTGGTCTTGTAAAAAGCTTATCGATCTTTGTAATTCTAAAGTGTCGATCGCTTGCAGTAAACTGCTTTGGTTGATAATTCCCTGTAATTCTCCTTGTTGTCCCACGACTACCAAGCGGCTAACTCGATGTTGAGTGGTAAGTTGATGTACCCTCCATAAGGAATCTTCTCCATCAACCACAAATAACGGGGTACTCATTACCGTTTTTGCTTGAAGCTTTGCCAGATTTAATTCTAGGGTTTGAAACTGGACAATATCTCTTTCAGTAATAATACCTAAAGGTCTGAGTGTTCTAGTATCGGTAGGGGTTAACGGTTCGGCGATCGCTATACTATCTATTCGATAATCCCTCATTAATTGCGCCACTTCCAAGATCGAGGCATTGGGAGCAACATGAATCGCTCTAGACATCACATCTTTGACCCTGTGAAATTTGAGCAAATCCCAAGCGTGTAAAGCTTGACGCAAACTAGTTGGAGTTACTAAACCCAAAAGTTCGGCCCTTTCATCCATAACTGGTAAATGACGAATGGGATATCTATGAAATAAATCTAAAGCCGCCAAGATTCCCTGAGATTTTGTAGCAACTAGGGTAATTACTTGTCTGTGCATCACATCAGCTAAGGTTAAACCCCTCAAGTTTCTACCGCTAGCAATTAATTCCACCAGATCCCGCTCTGTAAAAATACCAATCAATCCCTCTTGGGCGATCGCTAAAGCACAACTGATGTGAACCGAATTGACTGCTGAATTGGCAATCTTTTCTTCTAAAAGACAACTTCTAGTTTCACCTTCCCCCATTAAAGCAATAACTTCATCTAAAGGCATTTCAGGAGTAACCATTAAGGGGTGGCGGTCTAATGCTTGTTCTAAGGAGACAAAGTTATTTTCCACGATCAATTATTAGTAGTTGAAGCCAGAGTGGTTCATACATATAGTAATTATTTTATGTATCATTTTCTAGAACAAGTATTAATCAATATTAAGTAGAGAAACATACTTGTTACTCATACATTGTAACGACAGACTATATGATATGGACATCCTACTATAGTTTGAATACCAGGTTCGGATTAATATTTAAGTATCTATGCAAAATTAATTTGACATTTTAGTTAAGTAGCAAGTAAGTAATAATTGGCAATCAAGTTGATTATCACGTTTAATTCTTCTCTTCAGGCGATCGCGAAAAACCAAACTAAGCTAATGTGCGTTTAAATCGTGAATTTACTTGTTAGTAATTAATATCTTCCTCCCCTGCTCAATCTTAAGTAACTAATTTAAATGCGATCTGAGCTTAAGCCAGCTTTTTATCAAATATTTTTAGCACTTCATGACAACTTTATACTGTGTTTGGGGAACTATACACTTGTCCTTGTTTGTAAGGGATAAATTAGTAATTTTGCATCGCAGAAAAATATCGTGCAATCACAACTATATCAAGCTCAAGATTTAATTGCCTTACTAGAAGCACAAATTAAGCAAAATTTTAGTGGAGTTGTTTCCTTAAAAACGCAAGTTGATTCTTGGCAAAATCAAAGAACATCCATTTTGATTCTCAATCATGGTGCTATTGTCTATGGTGGTGTCAAAGTACCAACCAATCAAGAATTAGCCAAAAGTTTAGGAAAAAAATTTAAGCCCGACTTAATTAATGCTGCTTTAGAGGTTGCTCTTACTAAGTTAGTTAATCCTGATTCAGTAGGGGAATTAATGGAGAAATTAATTAAAATCAAGGTGTTTACTTGGGCAAATATTGAACAATTTATCGAACGTCAAGTAGTTGCTATTTTAGAAAAATTTTCTCTCCACCCAGGTATAGCAGAATGGCAAAATAACACAGAGTTTGATTTAAATTTTGGTAAAAACTATCATGGTTTAGATTGGTCAAAAATACAGCAACAATTAAGTCAAAGGCAAGAAAAATGGGTTGAATTAGCCCCTACAATTCCTGCTTTAGATGCTATTCCTCTAATTACTCCAGATACTTTAAAACAAGTCAAAGACTTGCGAGTAAAAGAACACTTATTAAAATTTATTGATGGTCGTCGGGCATTAGTTGATATTGCTGAAGCAATGGACAAAGACCCGTTAACAGTAGCTAAATCTTATTATCCATGGGTAATGTCTGGCTGGGTAAGTTTTGAATACGATCGAGAGACGCAAAATAACACTCAATCTGTCGTTACACCACTAAATTCAACAGCCGCAATTAATTCTTCCCCTCCCAGCACCCAAAGTTTACCAATAATTCTATCCGTAGATGATAGTCCCATCGTGCAAACCTCTATTAAACGGGCTTTAAGCGATCGCTATCAGGTATTGTTAGCAGGAAAAGCCACAGAAGCTTTGAGTATCTTAAATCAAAAGCCAGTTAAATTACTGTTACTAGATTTAACTATGCCAGATATTGATGGTTTGGAATTTTGTAAAACCATTCGACAAATTCCCCAATTTCGCAATTTGCCTATTGTCATGGTCACAGCCAGAGATGGCTTGATCAATAAAATGAAGGGTCATATTGCAGGGACAAGTAAATACCTGACAAAACCTTTTCAAGCAGAAGAATTACAAGCAATTGTAGCAGAATTCGTTAGCCCAGGCAATACTTAAACTATTTCTTAATTTTTTATGAAAACTAACCCTTATCTAATTTTTAGCTTACATGATTTGCCTTATGCGATCGCAGCAAAGCGAGTTAAAGAAATATTTTTATTACCAGAATTAACTCCAATTACTGACGCACCACCAGATATTATTGGCTTGCTTAACTTGCATTCTCAAATTGTGCCTGTGATGCACTTAGATTTACGTTTGGGACAGCCTTTTACAGGGTGTAATTTCAGCGATAGTGTAATTGTTGTCGAATCTCAAGGATTAGAAGTGGGAGTGGTGGTACATCAGGTGCAAACCGTCGAAGAGATTGACTCCCAATATATTCAACAAAATTTATCCTACGGAAGAGACGATCTACAGATGAAAAAAGCTTTTGTCACTGGAACTATTATCTTAGATGATGAAACTATCCCCATACTAGATGTAGATCTTTTGATTCGTCACAGTGAAAAAGTAGAAGCTTTAGTAGATAGGGAAGTCAATACAGTTGATCAACAATTAACCGCTCAAAAATTAGGTAACTTTTACGATTTATATTTTCCCCAGGTTGGTTCGTCTGAAAAAGCTACTTTTCGCCAACGCGCCCAGAATTTACGAGTTTCCGAACAAGATTCAGCCATTAACGAATTACACCCTGTGGCAATTTTTCGTCTAGGAGATGAATATTTTGGCTTTGATCTAGAAATTGTCCGCGAGTTTATCAATATAGACCGCGTTACAACTATTCCCTGTTGTCCAAAGCGTATTATCGGCAATATGAACCTGCGGGGAGAAATTTTAACCTTAGTAGATATTCGTCAAATCTTACACCTCGACAACCAAGATTACGATCTTCCTAAAGCAGTGGTAATTAATTTCGATGACATTGTGGCAGGTATCGCCGTCGATGAAGTGCTAGACGTAATTTACTACCATCGAGAACAAATGAAACCAGTCCCCGTAGGGATTAATAAATCTGTAGCAGAATATTTGCACAGTACAACTTCTTATTTAAATAAACTCCTAAACATTATTGATTTACCCAAAATACTAGATCACGGTGTATTAACCGTAGATTTAGCGGTATAGAGATTGGTAACTAAATTAAATTACAGGTGAATTATGATGAACATTGAAAATCAGTTAAGTGCCAGTGCAACAAATCAAATTACCTTTACTAGTTTTCGTCGTCTGAAAATTCTGTTGTTTCCTATTGTTCTCACTGCTGCTTTGTGTGGAGGAACGGCTTGGTATATTTTAGATGCCTACAAAGGCTACAAAAAAATTCAAACTCAAGATATTGAAATTATCAATTTAAGTAATCAAATTGTTTATCTCGACGAAGTTCTTACTTCTAGCGCTCGTTTAGCAGCTAGCAGTGGCAATGTACGATGGAAAGAGCGTTATTTTGAGTACGTACCTCAATTAGATGAAACCATCGCTAAAATTGAAAAGTTGTTGTCATTTATCGATAGTAGTGGCATTAGCAATACAGACGAAGCTAATAACCAACTCATCGCGATGGAAGAAAAAGCATTTGATTTGGTGAGTCAAGGTAAACTCGATGAAGCAACTTCTTTACTCTTAAGTCCAGAATACGAAAAACAAAAAAGTATTTATGCTCAAGGAATCAAAGAAACCACAACAGCATTACAGAAATATGTAGACAACAGCATAAAAAATAAATCTCAGTTAACTTATTCGATGCTGGTGGCTTTGATCGTTGCTTCCGCCATCTTATTGATTGTGTGGATCTTTGTTTTACAAAGAATGAGGGGATATATTCAAGCCATCAATGATATGGAAAATATTATTTCTCAAACATCAAGTGAAATTGCTTTAGCAGTAAAACGCCAAGAAGCCAACATTGCTGAACAAGCAGATTCTGTAAGTAAAACCACCTCTACCGTGGATGAATTGGGAGCTTCTTCGAGAAAATCCGCAGTACAAGCAGAAGAATCGGCAAAAAGTGCTAGTGAGGCTTTGACTCTATCCGCTAGCGGCGCGCAAACTGTAGAACAAACCATGTCTGGCATGGAAAACCTCAAAGAAAAAGTACGGGCGATCGCCGAACAAATTGTCAACCTCAGCGAACAAACTGGTCAAATTGCTACAGTATCAGAGCTAGTGGGGGACTTGGCAAACCAAACTAATATGTTGGCGTTAAACGCTGCGGTTGAGGCAGCCCGTGCAGGGGAGCATGGTAAAGGTTTTGGGGTGGTAGCATCGGAAATTCGTAAATTAGCCGACGAAAGCCGTAAATCTGCCAACAAAATCAATAATCTGGTTACAGAAATTCAAGACGCGATGAGTAGCGCGGTAATGGTAACAGACGAAGGAAAGAAAACCGCCGATGCCAGTATCGAATTAGCTCAAGGTACGGCACAATCTCTAGTAGGGGTAAAAGATGCCATCGAAAGCGTGTTTGCTAATGCCCAACAAATCTCTGAAACGGCAAAAGTACAGGCGGTAGGTATTCAAGAAATTCTGGCTTCTATTAATGCTCTTAATCTGGGTGCAATGGATACTACTGAGGGAATGAATGAAGTAAAAGCTTCTGCAACTCAACTACAAGAATTTACAGAGAAATTAAAAGCCATTGTTTAAAAAAAAGCAGACGGCAAAAGTACCAGAGAAGGTTGACTTTCGTAATATTAAGCAGTAGATAGTAATGATCATCGAAGACGACGAACTGAGAGATTTATATAAAACATCTAGTCAAGAACACTTGCAAAAGTTGGAAACTGACTTGATGCAGTTAGAAAAAAATCCCCAAGACAGCGAAGCTATTGATGAATTTCTGCGAGAGGCGCACACCCTCAAAGGGGATTCGCGGATGTTAGGTTTAAATGAGATTGAGATGCTGGTGCATCAGTTGGAAGACTGTGTGGAAAAAATCAAAACTGGAGAACAAGCCATTACAGGGGAATTATGCGATCGCCTGTATCAAGGAATTGATGCGGTTAACCAGTTAGCACAGGAAGCTATAACTGGCGAGGCTTCTAATGTCAATGCTTTTCAAGTGTTGGCAATGTTAATGGGTGCAGAATCTGATTCTTCATCATCGGACGATCTTTTTGCTGAGGAAACTAGTGGGGAATCTTCCCTATTTGAAGAGGAATCAGACGACTTATTTCCATCACAAAGCAATTTAGACTCTCCTTTGTTTGACGAGGAAGATGACAGCAGTTTTGTTTCTCCAGTATTAGAAGCAATTCCTGTCAAAGCAGCCACTGTGGTTCAAGACTATCAAATTGACACCATTCGGGTTGAACCTCAAAAGCTGGATACATTAATGACTCAGGCTAGTGAGTTGACTGTAACCAAGCTGCGGATTTCTCATCAGATGGCCGAGATCGAACAAATTTTAACTTTGTGGTCAGAATGGAATAAGGACAACTCTAAGCATCTGCCTATTTTAGAAAGATTAGAAGCCAGTCTGGCATTAGAACAACTTCAGCCCCTACGGTACTTTTTTGATAGTACCCAACAACGTCTAGAAACTTTTGGTCATCTCATCGACAGTCTCAAAACTAGGGCTAATGAAGATATCACTCGCCTAGATATTATTAGTGAAAGGTTAGAGTCAGGGATTCAGGGATTACGACAATTACCTTTATCCACCATATTTAATCTTTTTCCTCGTATGGTGCGAGATCTTGCCCGACAACAGGGTAAAAAAATTGAGCTAATCATTGAAGGAGGAGATACCCAAGCTGATAAAAAAATTATTGAAGAAATTAAAGACCCATTGCTGCATTTAATCCGTAATGCGATCGATCATGGCATTGAAACGCCTCAAGAAAGGGAAAGTCAGGGAAAATCTGCTATTGCTACTGTTTTGTTACGGGGTTATCAAAGCGGTAGTAGTATTGAGATTGAAATTAGCGACGATGGAAGGGGTTTAAATCTTGACCTGATTAAACATACAGCATTAAGGCGGAAAATTCATACAGCAGAAGAACTAGAAGGGATGAGTGAGGAAGAAATTCAATCTCTAATTTTTGCTTCTGGATTTTCTACTCGCACTGAAGTTACAGAACTTTCTGGTAGGGGAGTCGGCTTAGATGTGGTACGTGCTAATGTAGAACGTCTTAAAGGGTCAATTCGAGTTAGTTCAATTCCTCATCAGGGTTGTAAATTCCAAGTTCGTTTAAATACTACTCTGGCAACTACCAAAGTTTTAATTTTAGAAATTGCTCAAACTCTCTATGGTTTACCGGTTGAATTTATTCAAACTATGGTAACTATTGCCCGCGATGAAATTTTTACCATTGAAGGTAGCCAAGCAATTAATTTTGAACAACGACCTATTTCTATCGCTTGGCTAGCAGATTTATTAGAAATTCCCGTTACTCCAGAATTTAAGCTGAATAAGACCCTATATTGTATTATCTTACGTCTGGGCAATGAATCTTTTGGGGCGATCGTAGATAGCCTAATCGATCAACAAGATGTAGTTCTCAAACCCCAAAGTAAATTACTCAAAAAGATTCCTAACATTGCTGGTGCAACCATTTTAGGAGATGGAGAAGTCTGTATGATTCTCAGTCCTGGCGATTTGCTTCATTCTTTACGTCAAGGTAGCTGGCATGAAGTAGCACCCCAAAGCAAAACAGTTGCGACCAAAAATAAACTCTTGCTAGTAGAAGATTCTATTATTATTCGCACCCAAATGATCCGTCTGCTAAAAGATGCCGGTTATGATGTCACCCCCGCAGTAGATGGTTTAGATGGCTATCAAAAACTACAGCAAGATAACTACAATGTAGTGGTTTCTGATGTGGAAATGCCCAACATGACTGGCTTAGAATTAACCACGAAAATTCGCCAGCATCGCGAATATCAAGAGATTCCCATTGTCTTAGTTACTACTTTGGCATCTCCAAAAGACAAACGCCGTGGTACGGAAGCAGGAGCAAATGCTTATCTGACTAAAGGCGATTTTGACCGTAAACTTTTAATTGATACTCTGAAAAACCTGATTAATGCCCCATCAAGTGATATAAATCATGGCTAATTTGGGCAGACTATGAATAACTGGTAATCAAATTAAGCACTTAAAAATAAATACATTACATCCAAGAAAGATTATGGCAATCAAAGTTTTATTAGTTGAAGATTCCGCAGTAGCCATGAGTATTTATGAAAAAATGCTCAATTCCTCTCCCTACACTGAAGTAGTAGGCAAAGCCGCCAATGGGAAAGAAGCATTGACTTTAATTCCTCAAGTTAATCCTGATGTTATTTGTACCGATCTACAAATGCCTCAAATGGATGGTTTAGAATTCACTAAGCAAGTAATGGCAAATTATCCTGTACCTATTTTGGTTTTAAGCAACGCTGTCCAAAAAAGCGATACCGATAATATCTATGAAGTAATGAAAGCTGGTGCAGTAGATATTATGGCTAAACCTCAAACTGCTAATGGTGGTGACTCTGAAGCCATGAAAAAAGAATTAATTACCAAAATTAGAATTTTGTCTACTAAAAAAGTTACTGCTATCCCTCTAAGTTAAATCTACTCTTAACTAATTGATTTTGTAGTCATTGGAGCCAAATTATAGTAATATTTGATTACTTTGGTATAGATGATTACTTTTAGTTTAAGTTGAGTGTGAATTACTGGTTATTTCAAGGCAATCCCAAACACTATCGATTATTAGATGCGATTCAAGACTTGAAAGAAGCATTTTGGTTAGTAACTCGCTATACCAAAGATATGGAAGTGGGAGACGGAGTTTTAGTTTGGATGTCTGGAGACAACGCAGGTATTTATGCTGTGGCTGAAATTATCGAACCTCCCCATTTAATTACAGAAATCCCCAACTCTGAATATTGGATCGATCCGACTCATTTTCGACAAGATAAACCCCATGTTAAGATTCGCTTTCTCCGTAAACTATTAGGACAGCCTTTAAGACGATTGGAACTCAAACGCGATCGCATTTTGCGAGATTTATTAGTGATTCGCGCCCCTAACAGTACTAACTTTAAAGTTACTCTCGAACAGTGGGAACAGGTTTATCAACTGAAAGGATAGTTATTAATAGTCTATCAATTCAGCTAAATTTAATTGTTTTTCCAGTATATTTTTGCATCTAAAATTGTTTGGGCGATCGCTTTGGTCTTAATCAGTGCTATCGCCATGATTATTTACACATTTCTAATTTCCTATTCCCAAAATTAAACAGTCAAATAGCGATGCACTAAAGTATCCGTTAACTCAGGAGTATTACCCTTAGCAACGATCGCGCCTTTGTCCATAATAAAAAACTTCTGTGCTAGCTGTCTGACGAAATCAATTTTTTGTTCCACTACAATTACAGTAATCCCTTTTTCCCGATTAATTCTTTTCAGGGTATCTTCGATTTCTTGCACGATAGAAGGTTGAATTCCCTCTGTGGGTTCATCCAATAGCATAATTTTCGGATTGCACATTAAACCACGGGCGATCGCAAGTTGCTGTTGTTGTCCGCCACTTAATAAGCCTCCCTGTCTGGGTAAATGTTCTTTCAGCATGGGAAAGAATTCAAAAATCTCAGAAGGAATGCGTTTACTACTTTTACCGCTAGCAGTAAAACCCAGTTTGAGGTTATCTAAGACAGAAAGATAGGGAATAATTTCTCGTCCTTGGGGAATATAGGCAATACCGTAACGCGATCGCTTGTAGGTAGGTGCTTTGGTAATATCTTTATTGTCAAAAAGTAGACTGCCTTTAGTTAGTTTGTTTAAGCCAATAATACTACGTAACAAAGTAGTTTTACCTACACCATTACGTCCTAAAAGACAAACCATATCCCCCTCATTGATGGACATATCCACATTGAATAAGACAGGAGTTTGTCCGTAACCAGCAGTAATGTTATTAAGCTCAAGCAGCGACATCAATTTTTTCTCTTCCTAAATAAACTTCGATTACTTGGGGATTATTTTGGATTTCTTGTACTGAACCTTCCGCTAATTTTGCCCCTTGATGCAAGACAATAATACGTTCGGCGATCTGTTTGACGAAATCCATATCGTGTTCGATCGCGACAACAGCATGATTTTGTGCCAGAGTTTTAATAATTTCCCCTGTAGCGTGGGTTTCTTCTGGGGTCATGCCAGCAGTAGGTTCGTCGAGTAACACTACTGTAGGATCTTGAGCAATTACCATACCAATTTCGACCCATTGTTTTTGTCCGTGGGATAACGACCCCACCTGGGTGCTAGCATAGTCTAACAAACCAATGCGATCGAGTACGTCGATAATTTTATCTTTTTTGCTTTTGGTGAGTTTAGCGGTAATGGAATTAAAAATTCCGTGTGCGCCTTTTAATGCCAATAAAATATTTTCAAATACTGTTAATTCATTATAAACATTGGGGTTTTGAAACTTACGCCCGATGCCCATACGGGCAATATCATAGGGACTTTTATTAGTAATATCTTTATCTTGAAAAAAAACTTTGCCTGCTGCTACAGGAGATTTAGAAACGATCGCATCTAACAGGGTACTTTTACCCGCGCCATTCGGCCCGATAATGGTCACAATTTCGCGATCGCCTACTTCTAAATTGACTCCTTTGAGTGCCTTAAAACCAGAAAAAACGACTTGTAAATTTTTGACAGATAAAATGGGTTTCATAATCAATTGATAATGAACAATAGATAATTAACAACTAAGTACTTTTAGTTGTTTTTGTAAATAAGTTTGTTACCGAACCGACTAAACCATCAGGGATAAATAACACGACAATTAATAGCAATACCCCGACGATTAATTGCCAGTCTTGGGTAACTCGTTCGGCAGAATTTTGAATTTGACCCAGTAAGATAGCTGCAATTAAAGGACCAATTAAAGTTCCTCTACCGCCAATTGCCACCCAAATTACCACTTGTGTACCAAAAGCTACAGCCAGATAAACAGGGGAGATAAAACGGTTGAGGGGAACGAATAAACCACCAGCGATACCTGCAATACCTGCCGACAGTGTCCAGATAAAAATCTTGAAACTAGCAACGTCGTAACCTAAAAAAGAAATGCGATTTTCGTTTTCTTTAATTGATCGCAGGATCAAACCAAAGTTAGATTGGGTTAGCCACCAACTACCGATTAAAACAAAGGTAGTAAATAGCAAAATCATCCAATACAAACCATTTAAGGGAATATCTACCCCAAAGATACTCAAACGGGAAACATCGGTAATGCCGTTTGTTCCTCCCGTATATGCCTGTTGACTGATAAAGAAAGTAGTTAACGCCGAAGAAATCGCCAAAGTGATAATAGTAATATACACCCCGCTTACTTTAGAACGGAAAATAAACCAACCAATCAGATAGGCAAAAGCAGCAGGAATACCCACCATAGCGATCGCAGCTAGGGGAAAATATTTTAAAGGTGCAATAAACCAAGGTAATTCGGTTAAACCATTCCAAACCATAAAGTCGGGTAAGTCTACCCCATAGTTATTAACTTCTGCTGAAAGATTTAATTTGAGGTAATATGCCATGGCATAGCCACCCAAGGTAAAAAATACCCCGTGGGCAAAACTGAGGATACCGGTAAATCCCCAAACGAGATCGAGGGAGATAGCTAAAGCACCATAAAGTAATAGTTTAGATAATAAAGATATTTGAAAACTACCGACAATCAAGGGCAAAATAGCCATAATTAAACAGCTAATTCCCCCAATTATCGCTACTTTAGTTGGATTTCGCGTCCGCGTTGCAATACCAATTGTCATTTTTAAACGATTAATTATGAATGATGAATGATGAAGAACAAACAAACAGATCGAAATGATATCTGTTTACTGATAACTGAAATTACCCGCGTTTTTGGACGGTAAACAAACCTTCTGGCTTGTAACGGATTAAGATAATTACCGCAGCTAAGACAATCACTCTGGCGGTAGGATCGTTCAAGAGATAGGCAATAGCAGAACTTGATTCACCGATGAGGAATGCCCCAGCTAAAACACCGATCAGTTTGTCTACACCCCCCGTTACCACGGTCATCCAGGCATCTACTAAATAATCCTGTCCCATGGGTGGAGAAACACTCTTGAGGGAAGAAATTACCGACCCTGCGATACCAGCTAGTCCGCACCCATAGGCAAAAGTTATCATGTCTACCAAACTAGTATTAACTCCCAGACATTTAGCCATATCTCGGTTTTGGGTTACAGCCCTTACCTGACGACCGAGATCAGTTTTATATAGAAGATAACCAGTCAAAGCTAGTAAAGCGATCGCCACAGCCACAATAAACAGACGATAATAGGAAATGGCGATCGTTGGTGAACCTTGGGCATCTTTTAATAAGGTGAGATTACCTGAAATATAGGGGGGAGACTTAACATACTTAAGCTGTGCGGTAAAGATTAACTTAATTACCCCCTGCAAGACAATACTCAAGCCCCAGGTCGCCAGTAGAGTTTCTAACGGACGACCGTACAACCTGCGGATAATACTAACCTCTACTAACGCCCCAATGGCAGCAGTGATGATAAAAGCAAAGGGAATAGTCAACAGCAAATCCATATTAAAAGTTGACTGCATCAGAAAAGTGACATAAGCCCCCAGCATAATAAACTCACCATGTGCCAGGTTAATAATTCGCATTACCCCAAAAGTAATCGCCAAACCCAAACCAGTCAGCAACAAAATACCGACAATGCCAATCCCATTCAGTAACTGATTCGCCAAGGCTACTAGACTAAAAGCCTCTCCTGTATTTTCAGTCACCGCCTCTTGAGCAAAATAATAAAGTGGAAATAAATATGCGTACATTGTTGAAGAGAAAATCACATCAAATAGTTGTCAATTGTCCATTAATCTAAGTTTTCTCCAAATATTTAACTCCTAAATCTTTACCAGTTTCTTTAATGGGATTACTGCGATCGTCGGGAACAGGACGAGTACATATCCGACCTGGATATAGAGTCTGACTCCAGGCGATGGGTTTGACTGCTGCGGGTGTAGCAAAAACAATCTCTGCTTGACCATCTGGTCCCCATTTGCCAATACGAGAATAGAGATAGGTGTGATAATTGTCGAGGTCTAATTTAACTAAACCTTGGGGTGCTTGAAATTCTTGTCCCCTAGTAGCTTCCCTTAAAGTTTTAGTATTGATTTCTCCACCTTCTTTGAGAATATCTCGCATAGCTTGTGCCATAAAGAAAGTTTGCAGATATGCAGCTTCCATCACCCCGTTAGTAACGCGGTTGTTACCAAATTTTTCTTTAAATTGTTCTACAAATGCTTTGTTTTCTGGAGTGTCTACGGTCTGAAAATAATTAAAGCTAGTGTAGTGTCCTTCAGCATATTCTGCCCCCATCGCCTGAATTTCTTCTTCGGTGGTGGGATAAGCCATAATGGGAATTTGATCGGCGGTAATCCCTGCATCTTTATACTGACGATAGAAAGCGGGAATACTGTCCCCTACTAAGTTACTAAGAACAAAGTCAGGTTTTGCTTGTTTTATTTTATTAATAATGGTGATAAATTCCGTCGTACCTAAAGCGGAATATTCATCGCCCACGACTTTCCCGCCAATTTTTTCTAATTCTGCTTTAGCAATACGATTACTTTCTTTAGGATAAATATAGTCTGAACCGATAAAAAAGCCTCTAGGACCAAAATTCTCGTAACAATAGGGAATAGAATCAGTAATTTGCTGGTTCGGTGCAGCCCCAGTATAAAAGACATTTGAGCTACATTCATTACCTTCGTAATAAACAGGATAGTAAAGAATTGAATCTTTCTCTTCAAAGACTGGTAATACCGATTTGCGGCTAGCTGAGGTATAGCAACCCAAGACGCACACAACCTTATCTTCATCAATCAGACGCTTAGACATTTGGTTGTATAAATCCCAGTTAGAATCTGGGTTAACTACTACTTTCTGGATTTTGCGTCCTTCAATACCTTCGCCATTACCTTCCCAAGGACCAGTACCAGTATTAATTTGTTCTAAAGCCAAAAAAGTCGCGTCTTGTAAGGATTTTTCCACAATAGCGATTGTCCCTGTAGTCGAGTACATTACCCCGACTTTAATGGGATTTTCTCCTAAGTCTTCGTCTCCTGTACTAGAAGCACCTCCTGAACAAGCTGCCAGAATTCCCGTTCCTACTGCTAGAGAAGTATATTTAATAAACTTACGACGACTTAATCCACTCGATAAAATCGGTTGATATTTTTTGTTCATAAATTTGTATTTCTACCTATCAAAAATAAGAAAATATGGTCGCAATTGTAATTGCTAAATCTGAAGAGATTACCAATCCACCCCGACTTAAAGCAAGATAGAAATAAAACTCTAAATTAGAGTCTTATATGTTATTTTCACGGCTATCCTTTAGACCTTATTGATTTTGCATAAGTTGAAGAATAAACTCGTATTTTTATTTGTTTTGTATTCATCTTTACAAAAGAAAAAAAATATTCTGGCTAGGTTTATTTTTAGAGGCGTGAATAGCGTCTTCCTAAATTTTGACAATTCTCCGATCGGAATTTTCTTGTTATTTTTCGTAATAATTCTGTGGTCAACTAGCCAAAAAATCTAAAAGCAGAGCAAATTCAAATGACATGAAATCATGATATTTAAGTAAAAAACTACAAACCAAAGTAATTTTGTAACTATAGGCGATGAATAAATACTTATTATCTAATAGGTAAGACATTTTGGCGTGGATATTTTTTAATAAGTACTTTAAATCTATTGAGTATTAGCTAATTATTGATGTCAATTTTAATAAACCTAATAAAATTTAATTATTAAAATTTCTTGAAATTCAGAAAAAATTAAAATTGATGTTTTGTAGTCGTTGTTACTTTTACTCTTTGGTAAATAGTTCAATATTCATAACTGAGATTATTCTTATTAGCTAAACAGATAGCTTTAGTTTTTTGATAAATCCATTACATATTTACTCGAGATTGCCCTCCCTTAATCAATACCTCAGATGTGGTAGCAATCTTTAATTTAGAGTAGTCATACTATAAAACTGACTCTCCAATACCCCTATTAGTAATAAGTAGGAAAATAATGCCAGAAACTCTCTTCAAAGTTGACTTAACCAAACCAATGGAAAAACAGGATGTTCCGGGTCATAATCGCTGGCATCCAGATATACCTGCGGTAGTTTCCGTTAAACCTGGTGATGTTTTTCGTATTGAATGCAAAGACTGGACTGACGGACAAATTAAAAATGATGACGATCCTAGCGACATCGAAAAAGTCGATCTGAATATAGTTCATGTTCTCAGTGGTCCAATTCGTGTCGAAGGAGCAAAACCAGGAGATATATTAGTTGTAGACTTATTAGATATTGGTGCATTACCAGGAGATGAATGGGGTTTTACAGGGATATTTTCTCGCGACAATGGTGGAGGATTCTTAACCGACCATTTTCCCAAAGCAGCTAAAGCCTGTTGGGATTTAGAAGGTATTTACACTAGTTCCCGCCATATTCCTGGGGTGCGTTTTGCAGGAATTACCCATCCTGGTTTAATTGGCTGCGCCCCTTCAATGGAACTATTACAAACATGGAATAAACGGGAAACAGCATTAGTCGAGAAAGGAGGACCTCCTTGGAAACCTCAAATTCCTCCCTTAGCAGCATTACCCAACCCAGAACAAGCAGTGTTGGGAACTCTATCTGGCTTGGAATTTGAGCGCGTGGCTGCGGAGGCTGCCCGTACTGTACCCCCCAGAGAACACGGCGGTAACTGCGATATTAAGAATTTATCTAAAGGTTCGCGGATCTATTTCCCCGTCTATGTCGATGGCGCAAATCTATCAATGGGAGATATTCATTTTTCCCAAGGAGATGGAGAGATTTCTTTCTGTGGTGCAATTGAGATGTCTGGCTATATCGACCTCCACGTAGATATCATTAAAGGCGGTGTGGAGAAATACAGTATGGTAAATCCCATCTTTAAACCTGGTCCTGTTGAACCTCAATACTCGGAATATCTCATCTTTGAAGGAATATCCGTCGATGAATTTAGCGGGGAACAATATTACCTCGATGCTCATGTCTCCTATCGTCGTGCTTGTTTAAATGCGATAGAGTATTTGAAAAAGTTTGGTTTTACAGGAGAACAAGCTTATTTATTATTAAGTTGCGCTCCCGTTGAAGGAAGAATTAGCGGTATTGTCGATATCCCCAATGCTTGCTGTACTTTGGCATTACCCACTGCCATTTTCGATAAAAATATTTTGCCGACTTAATAATTATTTGGGCGAACACCCTTCGCCCCTACTAGTCTATAAATTTTTACTTGAAGGGTGAAGGTTGACTGGGAAATAAGAAAACTGCCAAATAGGCAGAAATATTACTCATTATTAATTAATTAACAGACCACTACTGATAACTGAAAAAATGCCTCTATACGAATATCGTTGCAATCCCTGTGGAGAATTTGAAGCTTGGCGAAACTTATCTGAATATAACGCACCGATGAACTGTCCTGAGTGCGATCGCCCTGCCCAAAAAATCTTGTCTGCACCTAATATTAATCTTAATTCTGGTAGTTTATCGGCGATCGCCCGTAACTCTTCCGAACCGAGATTAGTCAAACGAGAGCAACGAGAAACAGCAAAACCAAGATATCAAAATTCGACTACTAGTAGACCTTGGATGGTTTTTCATTAATCAATTAAATAGACACTTTAGGAGTAAAAACATGGTTTTTCATGGAGATATTTTTTCCAGCAACGATGCAGTTGGTGTAATGGGTAAATCAATCGAAGCTAAATGAATTCCCCTTCGTGCGAAAGATATCCTGACCGATCGCTTACACTAATTGATACAGCCAGCGATTGAGTTGATCGCCATTGACAACACCAGTTTGACTGATGGCGATCGCCGTAGCAGTATTCGCCTTGATGAACAATTAAATTAACTCGATCTAAAGCATGAACTATGGTGTCACCGCTACCATAGGTTTTAGTAACTGCTTCTAGGCGAATTATTACAGAATTAGATTGTGAAGATATTTCAGCAGAATCCATGAATAATTAGTTAAAGATTTTAAGAGAGTTTCCCAATGATTTTATTTCTATTTTAGCGACGAACAAATAATATCAATTGTCGTGCATTAACAAGAGACTGAATTTGTCTTTAGACACGAGGGTTCTGTTTCTCTGACTTTGCAATTCTACAATTTATTTTTTGTCCTATACACACAGAGTATATTTTTACGAAAAAATTAATTTACCTTTTTTTTCTAACTTCCATTGTTTTGAAGATACTTTTGATACCGTTGCTGGTCGAATTAACTGAAAATCAGAATATTCTGGGTAATATCCAGAGAAATCAAATAGAGTTTTGGCAATATTAGTAATGGTGATGGATTTATAGTAAGAAATTGGAAGTTTATCGCTGGGAATCAAACAATAATCATTTGCATAATCAATAATCCAATATTTACCATGATGTGTATTATCCAAAATAATTGTCTCAAATTTATTTAAAATAATATTCTCTAAAGTTTCTATGCTTACTGTAACTTTAGCAACTAATTTATCTAAAATGAGTTTTTTATCTTGTTGATATATATGTCTGAATTGAGATAGTTTATTTTTTAAATCGTTTTGAATTTGTTGAGATGCTTCAATTATCAAATTACTTTGAGACTTATCTGTATTTTTTGTAAATAAAGTTGCTTGTCCCGATAAATAATTTAAGCGATCGCCAGATTTAATAGAATTATTTAACTGAGATTGAGATGTAATAAATTCCTGTAGTTTTTTATTCAAAGCTTGCTTTTCTGTCTGCCACTTTTGTTGCTCTCTTTGATGTTCTTTTTGGGCAACAGTCGCATCAATTTCGAGAGTTAAGACTTTATCGTTTAATTCTTTTACTGTAGTTTTTAAGGTAACTAAATTTGATAAGATTTGACGATTGAGTTCGGCTTGCTGAGGATTATTTACTGTTGTATTGATTGGCGACATTTCTGGCTGTGTAGTTTTATTTTCTCCAAAAAATAATATTCCTGGTTGAAGTAGTTTCCAGTGTTTATTATTGGGAAGAAGAGATAAAATTGCTGGTTCTTGTAAAATAAAGTCAGTTGTCTGTGAATTATAATTTCCTTTGAAAGTAAATAGAGTTTCTATTGTTTTTAACTGATGAATATTAAACTTGAGATTACTATTAGGAACAAGCCAGTATTGATGTTGTTTATTTTCGAGGGTAGTAATAACCCAGTAATTTCCTTTGATAGTAGTTTCTAAGATAATTGAATCGCCGTTTAAGTTACGATAACTATCAGGGGTAAGAGTAACGGGAATAGCATAACCCGATAATAAACTAACTATTTCGTTATATGTTTGGATTAACTGAGATTTGCTAATCTCAATAGCTTGAATTTGAGGAGTGCTTAAAGATTCAGTTACCCTAATAGAGCGTGCTAACTTAACAGGATAACTACCTTTTGCTAAAGATTTGGTTAATTCTTCAAAATTGCCTTCAATTAAACCAACTTTTCTTGATAATAATTCAATTAGTTCTTGCTTTTCGTTATCATGCTCAAAAAGAGTATACTGATCTTTTAAAAGTTTACCAATTTTATCGATCAGTTTATCGACAAACTCTTGAGTAACAACCACATTTTTATTTTTATCACTTGGAGTCATAAAATATCCAATAAATTCTAGTTTTCCTTTTTCCTCAAGCTGCCAAGATTCAGAAGATAATTATTTTTAAACATAAAATTTTTACAAAAATTCTAGTTTTCCTTTTTCTTCAAGCCGCCATAATTCAGAAGATAATTTAGTAACTTTAGCTGGGTGAATTAATTGAAAATTATAATCACCTGAGCTTGAATCGTTACACTCAAAAAGACCATCGATAGTATACCGTTTACTGTGTTCATTAATGATAATTTTTGAATGAGGAAATAAGTAAAAATTGTTATTTTCTTCTACTATCCAATAATTACCTTTACTTGTACTTAAAAGAAAAATTTCTTCAGAGCGTCCTGCTATACGATTGCCGCTACTTTCTGATGTCTCTCCTACTCTAGCTATTGTATTTTTATCAAATGAGTTTTTATTTATATTATATGTTTTAACAAGCTGAGAAATTTGAGTGTTAATAATCTGTGAAACTTCACTTCGACTTATTTCATTATCATAAATATCTTCGTGCATATTTAATAAATTATTATTGCTGTTAAGTAACCCTTCGCTTGGTGGAGGAACTATATTATTATCCCAATTCTTTTCTTCTATGGTACTAATATCTTTACCATCATAATTATTTTGATAGTGTTCTATTGATTCTGCTGATTTAAAGTTTCCAAGGAATTTAGATTTTTCTTGTGTATCTAAACTTATATTTTGAGAATTATCTTTGTTTTGTATCTGAAGTTGTAACTCAGAAACTATTTTTTCTAGGGTTTCAATTTTTTGCCTATTTTGCTGTTGCTCAGTTGTTAAGTTTTCTACTTTTATTTGTAAGTGTGAAATGTCTTTTGATATTAACTGCTGATAATTATTTTTTTCGCAGGTTTCCTGTTTTTGAACAAGAAATGAAATGCAGATAAAAATTGGGTTATCTTGATTAATTTCATCAATATAACGAATATTATCTTCTGATAAATTGCATCTTTTACAAATACTTACTTCTTTTTCATAAGAAGCTTTGCAAGCTGGACATTTTAACATAATCTTTATTAATAACAAATGTTGACATTCTTAAAATAAGTAGATTATGAAGTGGTTTGCTTAATTTTAATTGCCTCTCACTTCATAATTTTTAGAGAGATTCACTAAATATGCAAAGGATGACTATTTACCAGCCCATTCCATAGCTAAGACTCGTAATAAGGCTTTTAAACCCAAAATAAAGGGTGCATCAGGACGAATATCTTCAGCATCACCTTTATTAAACTCTTTGAGTAACATCGCATCTAATTCTTTTCTAGTTTTGCGATAGAGTTGTTCTTTATATTTGGCTTCTAAACCTTTTCCTCTTTGATGTTGAGGCATTGGCTTAAGATCTTCTAACTTTAATTCTTGAATACCTAAGTTAAACTCATCCATAAAGGTGAATAGTTGACCAAGTTCGGGAATCTTAAACTCTTTAATCGTATCTTCCCACTCTAGACGACTATCGTATTCAATTTTTTCTCCGTTAATCTCACATACTTCTCCTGCAATCAATGGATCTTCTTGTTTTGTGGTTAATCCTTTAAGACGGGTATCGCTGAGAACTAAACCACAGGCTACTTCATCTTTGGGTTTTTGACTCAAGCGAGTTTTTTCTTCAGTGTCTTCAAAACCAGAACCTCGACTCAACATATAGCTGAATAGCTCATTGATATCAGAACTACGATCAAATTCACCGCTATTATCTAGCCAGTTAAGTAAGCGAGAACCATTACCGCCAACGTAGGTAGGTGTAATTTCGTCTGTGCTATATTTTCCTTCAGAGTGCAGCACTTTTAAGAGAATGCCCACGTAGTAATATAGTCCTGCCGTACCAAAGGCGATTAAACGAACTAAACTTTGAAATTCAGAGTCTTTATCAAAATTTTTGATTTTATCTCTCAACCATTGTTCACTTCTGTTACGCAATAAATTGTCAAACTTAGCATAAAAACGTTCTTGTTTTAATCCTTTCCAATCTTGAGAGTTTTCTTGAAAGCTTTTACCAAGAAAGTTTGTATTAACTTCAAAGAATTGTGAAATCAACTGACGACCAGCTAACCTAACGGAACATTGATGTACTAACTCATTATTTTCCCAAATGGAAATATCAGAAGTACCACCACCTATATCAATACAAGTGCTACGAACTAGATTGTATTCTTCTCGGTCGGCAAAATATTGAGCAAAAGCCAAACTTTCAGTTCTGAAATATTCTAAATCGTCTTTTTCAGGACATAAATGCTTTATTCCTGTTGATTTGTTCAATTTATCAGTTATTTCTTGCCAAGTTCTAGCATATCTACGATAGTCACCTTTAGAAAAAGCAGAAGGATAGGATAAAGACCATTGAATTTCTTGAATTCCTTTACTGACTGCAATAGCAGATATGTGTAAAGCCAGATGTTCTAAAAACAGACGATTGGGGACAAA
The DNA here is from genome assembly GCA_050330335.1 of Pleurocapsa sp. Lineage (GTDB taxonomy): Bacteria > Cyanobacteriota > Cyanobacteriia > Cyanobacteriales > Xenococcaceae > Waterburya. The sequence goes on from JBHJNX010000094.1 coordinate 27,247, forward strand.
GTTATCCCACTTGAGATCGGTTTCTATCCAATCAACATTATTTTTGAAACTGTCAGAACCGACATTAAAAATCCGACCATC
>JBHJNX010000095.1:0-13505 GCA_050330335.1 Pleurocapsa sp.
ACTACCACAAAGGTAGCCGTAGGCGACGAAGCGTCAACCCACCGAGAGAATAGATTTGAGCAATTAAGTTTATTCTAGTAGGAATCCACTTGCCTTTTAGGCAGTGGAGGATGTCAATTTGGTTTCGCGACATTTGAGATAGAAGGGAATACACTTGGAAAAAAGTATTTTTTGTTTCTATGTTAGAGATAGCTGCCATTATCTGTACTCATAATCGAGATCAATATCTGGGGGCGGCTATTGATAGCCTTCTGCAACAGGATGGAGTTAATTATGAAGTGATCGTGGTGGATAATGCTTCTAGCGATCGCACTGGTGAAGTTGTAGAAAGCCGTCTGAGTCATCCCTGTTTGAAATATGTCTATGAAGAAAATTTGGGTCTTTCAGTGGCTCGCAATCGAGGGGCAAAAGAAACCACTGCACCGATTTTAGCTTATTTAGATGATGATGCGATCGCCTCACCCCAATGGTTAAAAACGATTGTAGCAGCCTATAACAGTAACGATAAACTTGCAATTGCAGGGGGGAAAGTCACTCTAATCTGGCCAGATGGCATCAAGCATCCAAAATGGATTTCTCAGGAGATGGCGGGAAGTTTGGGGATCTACGATTTAGGAGAAGAAGTAGTTTATATCGATAATCCGAATTTAACTCCCAGGGGATTAAATTATTCGCTGCGCAGGTCATTTTTAGAGTCTATTGGGGGTTTTGATGTTAATTTGGGCAGGGTTGGCAATAATTTGCTGTCTAATGAAGAATTACAGATGACCGAAAAAGCGATCGCTGCTGGTTGGCAAGTACTGTATCTCCCTCAAGCGATCGCCGCTCACCATGTAGCCCCTGAAAGAATTAAAGCCAGTTGGTTTCTCAAGCGCAGTTGGTGGCAGGGGATCAGCGAATGCTATCGCGAACAAATCGCCCAGCGTACTGGTATCGCTCAGTTTGGCAGGGGTGGGGAAAGATTGATCCGCGGACTTTATAAAGCTCTGAAATATTATAGCGATCCTGCGGTACGTTTTGATAATTTGGTTTACGCCTACGGACAAATTGGCTATCTTAGTGCGGTGACGCGAGATTTTTTGGGTTTCTCTAACTGGTCAAAGAAATAATCTGATTTAACTTATGAAAAAAGCACTAATTTGCGGCATATCTGGACAAGATGGCGCGTATTTGGCGAAATTACTGTTAGAAAAAGCTTATTTAGTCTGTGGGACTTCTAGAGATGCTCAAGTATCTTCGTTTCGCAATCTCTTACGGTTGGGAATTCGCGAACAAGTTAAATTTGAATCTCTCGTCCCTACTGATTTTCGTAGTGTCCTTCAGGTGATTAGCAAAATTCAGCCCGATGAAATTTATAATCTGGCAGGACAAACTTCTGTTGGTCTTTCTTTTGAACAGCCTGTAGAAACTCTAGAAAGCGTGGCTACGGGGACATTAAACTTTTTGGAGGCAATTCGCTTTATCGGTGCGCCGATTAAATTTTATAATGCAGGGTCGAGTGAATCTTTCGGCGATCTCGGCGATGGATCTGCTGATGAAAATACGCCATTTCGTCCCAGAAGTCCCTATGCAGTAGCAAAAGCCACAGCTTTTTGGCAAGTAGCTAACTATCGCGAAGCTTATAACATTTTTGCTTGTTCTGGCATTTTATTTAATCATGAATCTCCTTTAAGACCTCAAAGATTCGTCACTCAAAAAATTATTGCGGCGGCTTGTCGTCTGGCAAAAGGTAGTCAAGAAAAATTACATTTAGGCAATATTTCCGTTAAACGTGACTGGGGATGGGCCCCTGAATATGTGGAAGCAATGTACTTGATGTTGCAACAAGAGCAAGCCGATGATTATGTGGTGGCTACAGGAGAAAGTCATTCTTTAGAAGAATTTGTGGCTGAAACTTTTAAATGTGTCGGTTTGAATTGGCAAGACCATGTAGTTACCGATAAAAGTTTATTACGACCGACAGATCTAGCCGTCAGTAAAGCCAATCCTACGAAAGCCAAAAAGCAACTAGGCTGGCAAGCTAAATACAAAATGCCCGATGTAATTCAAATGATGGTAGATGCACATTGATTGATCGGGGCAATAACTTCGTAGTAATAAGAAGCCATCGGTGATATTTAGATTTTTTATATGAAAATTTTAATGCTGTCTACTACATTTCCTTATCCTCCTTCTAAGGGAGGTACTCAGGTCAGAACTTTTAATTTAATTAAGCATTTTAGTAAAGAGCATCAAATAACTTTAATTACTCAAAAATCTGGCGATGTCACTTCAGAAGATATAGCTAATTTACAACAACAGGTAGATAAGTTAGAAGTGTTTCCCCAACAACAAGAAGTTAAGAGTAATTTAGTCGGTAAAATTAGACGTTTTGGCAAATTTATCGCACAAGGAACACCTCCGAACGTCTTGTATTCTTATTCTCCCAAAATTCAACAATGGGTTGATAAGGCAGTAACAAGTAATGAATTTGATGCTGTTACTTGCGAACATAGTGTCAATGAAATTTATATTAGACCACAATGGCAACGTCGATTAAAAACAGTAGTGAATATTCATAGTTCTGTCTATCGAACTTGTCAAAATCAATTAGAAACAGTTACATCGGAAAATCCAATTCGCGATCGCTTTTATTTACCTTTATTACGTCGTTACGAACAAAATTTTTGTCAGAAATTTTCTCAAATTGTCGTTACGACAGCAGAAGATAAACAGCAAATTTTACAGTTATATCCTCAGGGTAAAGTAGATATTGTTACCAACGGTGTAGATTTAACCACTTTTCCTTATCGAGAGAAAGATCCGGGGGGACATAATTTAATCTTTTGTGGCGGAATGGATTATGTCGCTAATATCGATGCAGCTTGTTTTTTCTGTACCGAAGTATTTCCTCAGCTTAAACAACTTTACCCCGATCTGACCATGTCTGTCGTCGGTTCAAAACCCACCGCCAAAGTTTTAGCATTAGCAGAAATACCGGGAGTCAAAGTAACGGGGCGTGTCCCTTCTATCGTAGAATATTTGCATCAAGCTACAGTTTGTATTGTTCCCATGCGCACTGGTTTTGGGATTAAAAATAAAACTTTAGAAGCTATGGCAGCAGGTACGCCTATTGTAGCAAGCGATCGCGGCTTGGAAGGCCTAAATACAGACAATCCTCCTCTTGCGCTACGAGCTAACACTGTAGAAGAATATATTACTGCTATTAGTCGTCTTTTAGATGATGTCGAATTACGCAGCAAATTATCTTATAATGCCAAACAAACTATTGAACGACAATTCACCTGGTCTAGTTTAGCTCGACTTTACGAACAAATAATTATCCATAAATAAAACAATAGACAATCGATAATTATTGTTACTTAAGGGTTTTGTAAGATTATGGGTAAACCGTCTTGACTGCGACCAACGACGATAATTTTACTATTATCAGATGTAGCTAATTGTTGAGTGGCTTCAATGGCTTTTAGTTGCAAAATTTGGTCTGTCAATCCCTGAGAAATTAGTTTTTGCGCTTCAGCAATTCCTTGTGCTTCAATTTTTTTTCTATCCGCTTCTCTTTGCGCTTTTTCTAATTCAAATTCTAGTTCTTGACGTTGTTTTTCAATGATAAATTGTTGTCGTTCGCTTTCTTGAGCCGCAGCAATTTTTTGTTCAATTGAGGCTTGAATTTTTTCTGGTAAATCTACTTTACGTAATAAACTTTCTTCCACAATAAAACCAATAGGAGTTAATTGTTGGCTTAATTTTTCATATAGTTTTCGGGTAACTTCTTCTCGCTTATCACCATAAATTGACTTGGCTTCATAAGTAGCTGTAATTTGTCTGACAATCGAGCGAAATCGAGAAATTAAAATCTCTTCTTCATCTAAACCAATATTTTTATAGACATTAACTGCTTGTTCTGGTTCTAGACGATACTGCAAGCTAACATCTAAATTAAGATTTAAACCTTCAGAAGATGTAGTAGAAATTGTTTCTTTAATATCTTGTATCCGTGTAGAATATTCAACTACTTTACTAAAAGGACTGACTAAATTTACTCCCGAATTTAGCTGTCGGTCGGCAACTTTACCGAAGGTTTCTACTACACCTATTGTTCCGACGGGAATAATTACTAAAAACTTAAATATTACTTGATAGGCTAAGAATAAGGAGCTAAAAACTCCAACTGTCATTGATAGAGAGCGAACTAACTGATGATTTTTAGGGGCTATTTTTTCGTTGTTTAAAGCAACCATCCAAGCCATTAAAGTCGCGATCGCTGTGACGATAATATTCATAAAAATTTAAATATTAGGAAAAAGATAACGACCATCTTATATCTTGGTTTTTAAAATAGCTAGGTCAATCTAATTAATAACGCCCTAAAAAGGAAAAATAAAGGGAGTCAAACACACTGTAACAATACCAAATAAAATATTTAAAGGAATTCCTACTCGCATAAAGTCAGTAAATTTGTAACCTCCAGGCCCATAAACCATCATATTTGTCTGATAGCCAATAGGAGTGGCAAAACTAGCAGAAGCAGCAATCATCAGGGCAATAACAAAAGGTAGATAACTAACTGACAAACCGTTGGCTACGGCGAGGGAAATAGGAAAAATTAAAGCAGCAGCAGCGTTATTAGTGATTACTTCTGTCAACAAACTTGTAATGCCATAGATTACGGCTAAAGCCAGCCAGGGGTTATTTCCTGCATAACCAATAAAAGTGGTAGCGATCGCTTCGGCAGCACCAGTTAATTCTAGGGCTTTACCAATGGCTAAAGCTGCACCAATGACTAATAAAACAGACCAATCTATATTACGTAAGGCTTTATTGGGGGAGCAACATTGAGTAGCAATCATCGCGATCGCTGCTAAGACAGCTGCTTTCAGCATACTCATCCATCCCAATGCAGCCAGTAATACCATTGTGATTAAAATAACTAATGCCAAAGGTGCTTGTTGGTGACGTAAAGGCTCGGTATTGGGCATTCCATCAATCACATAAAGTTCTTGGGAAATACGATGTTGGGAAACAAAGTTAGGATTGGCTTCAATGAGTAAAGTGTCACCAACTTGTAGGCGAATGTCACCAATTTTACCTGATAAGCGGTTGCCATCACGACCGACAGCTAAAACAACACCATTATATTGGTTGCGAAATTTACCTTCCCGAATGGTTTTTCCCACTAAGGGACAAGCAGGGGAAACCACTGCTTCAATTAAACATCTTTCTAAAGGGGGAGTATCTAATTTGAATACTTGATCGGTAGCAGGTTCTAATCCTCGAAAACGATACAGATCTACTACTGAATCAATTGCCCCCACAAAGATTAAGCGATCGCCATTTTTTAAAGTCTCTTGGGGACTGGGTGCGGGAATAATTAATTTATTTCTGATAATTTCTACTAAATATAATTGTGGTAAGTTACGTAAGCCTACTTGTTCGATGGTTTTCTCCGCTACAGGACTATCAGAAGCAACTACCATTTCTAAGGTATATTGACGTAAATCATCACCAATAATTACAGGTTTGCGGTTGGGCAATAACCAACGATGAGTAAGAAGTAAAAATAAAATACTAGCTAGCCCACACGGAATACCAATAGCAGCTAGATCGAATAATTTTAAGCCAGGATGATCTGTCGCTTCAATTAACAAACCATTAACCACTAAATTAGTACTCGTACCGATGAGAGTACAAACCCCACCAAAAATCGCAGCATAGCTGAGAGGAATCATCAATTTAGAAGGGCTAATTTTCAATTTTTTTGCCCAATCATTTACCACAGAGATAAACATGGCTACTATGGGGGTGTTGTTGAGAAAAGCACTTAACCCCATGACCGGCAACATCATTCTTAACAAGGCTGCATTTTCAGTTTTTGGCAGTCCTAAAACGCGCTGAGAAATCAAGTTTAATCCACCAGTTTGTTCTAATCCCGTTACTACGATATAAAGTACCGCAACTGTAATCATCCCTTCGTTGCTAAATCCAGCTAAAGCGGTTTTTTCATCCAAAATTCCCCCGACAAATAATACTGCTGCTGCACCTAAAAAAATAATTTCCGAGGCTAGAGAAGTTAAAGCATTAAGCAAAAAGGCAGCAATGGTAATCCCTATAGTCAGCCATCCCGTCCAAGATAGTTCTCCCAAAGGAGATGAGTTAATGAAATTCGGCATAATGGCGATCGCCATAGAAATAATTGCACTCAAAAAAGCTAGTAAAAACCATTTTGTTCGGGATTTATCAGTAAAAATACCTAATTTATGTTGGAGCATCCTCAAAAATTGGTGATGTTTAGATGATTCACAGTATCTTAGCATAATTAAATTTAATTTGATTTTTAATTTATTTCAAATACATTTAGGATTGCTATATCTGAAAATCAAAAAAAAATAACTTTTCTGCTACTTATCCGACTGGATTATATTTTTTTTATGTCATTTCAAAAAACAAAAAATAATAATTCTGTCACTATATATATGTAATTTAAATCACATGATAATCATCTAATTCATAGATATATTAGAAATGCAAATAAATTATAAAAATAATTTTGATGGAAATAATAAACACAATTTTATTAATTGTTATACTCTCTTGTTTTGAAATCACACTATCTTTAGACAATGCAGTTGCACTATCATCAATTACTGAGGGATTAGATAGTAAAGATAGAAAAATTGCTTTAGATATTGGAATGATTTTATCCTACATATTTAGAATAGGACTTTTGTTCTTTGCCACTTGGATTATTCACTACTGGCAACTTAAATTAGTAGCGGCAGCTTATTTATTTTATTTAGTATTTAACTATTTTTTGAATTTAGCTTCAGACGAAAAAACAAACCCAAAAAACAGTTTATTATCAGCAATCACAGCAGTAGTATTAACTGATTTAGCTTTTTCATTAGATAGTATTTCAGCAGCAGTAGCAATTAGTGATCGCTTTATAGTAATTATTATTGGGTGTGGTATTGGAGTTTTTGCCCTGCGTTTTTTAGCTGATTTATTTCAAGCCTGGATGGAAAAATTTGTATATTTAGAACTATCTGGATATTTAGCAATTTCCTTGGTTGCGCTCAAACTTATTGCCGAAATAATAAGTCCTACTTTAATAATTTCAGAAATTCTAGAAGTTGCCATAGTCTTGAGTATTTTTGGTTTCGGATTTTCTAAACAATACAAATCTGAATCAGCTGTTAATTCTTAATATCTAGTTTTCAAATAACTGATTATATTGGGTTGCAACTAATAAATTTAGTGCATTTAAAATTATTTAAGGAGATAATAAATGGTAGTTTCTTTAGCTAAAGGACAACGTGTTTCTCTCGAAAAAGTGGCCCCTGGATTAACTGAAATATTTGTTGGTTTGGGTTGGGATACTAAAATTACTGATGGAGGTTATGATTTTGACCTTGATGCTTCAGTATTCCTTTTAGGCGGCAATGAAAAACTAATATCTGATAATCACTTTATTTTCTACAATAATTTAATCGGTCCCGACCCCGACACATCTGTAGAGCATACAGGAGACAACTTAACTGGAGAAGGAGATGGGGACGACGAAGTTATCAAAATTAATCTGCAAACCCTACCTAGCGATGTACAGAAAATCGTAGTGGTAGTAACAATTCATGAAGCAGAGCAACGCGGTCAAAATTTTGGACAAGTCGAAAATGCCTTTGTTCGTATTGTTGATGCCAAAACTAATCAAGAGGCGACAAGATATGACTTAACTGAAGATTGCTCCATTGAAACTGCAATGATTATGGCAGAAATCTACCGTAAAAACGGTGAATGGCGTGTCAATGCCGTTGGTGCTGGTTATCAGGGTGGCTTACAAGCATTATTAGATCGTTATCAAAGTTAAGGAGTATTTTAACAATGACTATTACATTAAAAAAAGGGCAACGTATTTCTTTATCTAAAGAAGCTCCTGGTTTGACTCAAATTACCTGTGGTCTGGGTTGGGACGTAGCGGAAAAATCTGGTGGTGGATTTTTCGGTGCTTTTGGTGGCGGTCATAATTTTGATTTAGACGCATCTGTTTTATGTCTCAATAGCAACAAAAAAATTATCGATATTAAAGATATTGTTTATTTTGGTAATCTTAAGCATCTATCAGGAGCAATTGTCCATCAAGGAGATAATTTAACTGGTGCTGGAGATGGCGATGATGAAGTGATTTTTGTTGATTTACCCAAAATCCCTGCTCGAATCACTCGACTGGTTTTTGTAGTTAATATTTATGACTGTATTCGTCGCAAGCAAGATTTTAGTCAAGTAAAAAATGCTTTTGTTCGTTTGGTGAATCGTGCTAACAATAAAGAATTAGCTCGTTATGAATTATCTGGCAGTAACTATACAGGAATGACTGCAATGACTTTAGCTGAAATCTATCGCCATAATCAAGAGTGGGAAATGGCAGCAATTGGCAATGGCTTTAAGGTTAAAGGTTTAAAAGATATTGCTAACAGCTACGCTTAATGGTTTGAAGGCCATAGAGCATAGGAGGAGTAGGCAAAGCATCTTTATTCCTGAAAATTCAGCTATTTTGAGGCAATTATGTCAAAATTGATTGATTATAATGGATTTTTGTTTTCTTCGGCTTTTACTAAGCTAATGTGCGTTTAAATTGTGAATTTACTTGTTAGTAATTAATATCTTCCTCCCCTGCTCCACGGTCGTCACAAGCTTTGGAGGAAACCTCCAAAGACGCGACCTCCCCTGCTCGATCTTAAAAACCAAATTTAAATGATTAACAGCTTAACAAGGTTGGCACTCAATTATATCGGGTTCGTTTCAACAGTTAAATGTTATGGATGACGGGAAGAAATTTAATTTAAAGTCATCATCCGAACTTGAGATAAAATTATTTAGCTACAATCTTATCCAATCGTTCGGAAATCCAAAACCTAATTAAAGATTGTCTTTCAACTCCTAAACGATTAGCTTCTTTATCTAATTCTTCGAGCATCCAAATAGGAAAACTAAGATTAATTTCTTGTTGTTCTAAACCAGGTTTTTTAATAGTAGATAAATCTAGATATTCAACAATATCTTCCCCGTCATCAAATTTCTTATCTAACTCTTTAGCTTTCATATAGTTCTACCTCATTTTTTCTCGCTCTTCTCATAGAAATGATTCTAATTTTATTTTTTCGATAAGTGATAATAGCAGACCAATGTTTATTGTCAATTTTACCAATAACTACAAAACGTGGTTCATCAGTGGTGAGTGCTTGAATCTCTATTCTTCGAGAATCTTCCCATAATGCCTGTGCTTCATTAAAATCAATTCCATGTCTTGCTTTATTACTTTGGCTTTTCTTAAGATCGTATTCAAATTCCACTTTATTATTTAAACTTACATTAGCGTAAGATGAAAAAGTAGGATGGTTAGAGCGATAGCAAAACCCATCTATTGCTTATAACTGTTGGGTTGAAGAATGAAATCCAACCTACAAATTATTTTATGTTTACTTTAATGAATATTAATGAAGTTAAAGTCAAAACTCAATATGATCGCCTTGCTGATATTTACGATCTACGCTGGCGTAACTACATCCTGAATACTTTAACTTTCCTGCATAACTGGGAGCGAATTGAACCCCAAGATCGAGTTTTAGATGTTGCCTGTGGTACAGGTGAATTTGAAAGACTGTTGCTAGAGCGAAATCCGAGACAGAAAATTACGGGAATCGATATATCAAACAGGATGTTGAATGTAGCCAGGGAAAAATATCGGGCTTATCCCAACATTGAATTTCATCAAGCCTCAGTTCATTCATTGCCTTTTGCTAGTGAATCTTTTGATGTGGTGGTATCCGCTAATGCTTTTCATTATTTTGAGCAGCCTCAAGTAGCATTAACAGAAATGAAACGAGTGTTAAAACCTAATGGCAAAATAGTAATTCTCGACTGGAATAAAGATTATCTGGTGTGTAGAATCTGCGATTTGATTTTACAAATTTTCTTCTATTTTCGGACAAAGATTTTATTCCTTTTGTAAAATATTTTGGCTTAAACGCTGTATTGATAGACGTGAATTCGACGGAATTAAAGCGATTCCCTTACAGTTAATTGGAGTATTTGGCACACTGTTGAATTAATCTAGCGACAATACCTGTCCAACCAGTTTGGTGAGAAGCACCTAAACCCGCACCATTATCACCATGAAAATATTCGTGAAATAAAATCAGATTGCGCCAGTGAGGATCGTGCTGGAACTTTTCTGTTCCACCATAACACGGTCTTTGTCCAGATTCATCTTGCTCAAAGAGTTTAATGAGTCGCTCAGATAATTCAACCGCAACTTCTTGTAAGGTGATTTCTCGCCCCGATCCAGTGGGGCATTCTATTTTGAAGTCATCACCAAAATAGGAGTAAAATCGCTGGAGTGATTCGATAATTAGGTAGTTTATAGGAAACCAAATCGGCCCGCGCCAATTAGAATTACCGCCAAACATACCAGTGGTAGACTCGGCAGGTTGATAATCTACTCGATACTCGGTTCCATTCACATTCATTTTGTCAGGATAATTTTGGTGAAATTTAGAAACTGAACGAATCCCATAGGGACTAAGGAATTCGCTTTCATCGAGCATCTTTTGCAGAATGCGCCTGAGTTTGTCTGAATAAGCGATCGCTAGTAGTCTGCGTTCACCTACACCAGGAGTCTGCATACAGGCAATTTTCTGAGTCAAATCGGGACGATTTTTAATAAACCATTTTGTCCGCTTACTGAAACCAGGAAATTGAGATAAGGTAGCTGGTTCAATGGTACTGACCGCAAATAGTGGAATCAGCCCCACAAGCGATCGCACTTTCATCAAGTCGTAATGTCCATCGGGAAAGCGTAGCGCATCGTAGTAAAAACCATCATCTTCATCCCACAAAGAAATATCTGATTGTCCAATACCGTCAATTGCATCGGCAATATAAAGAAAATGCTCAAAAAATTTGCTGGCAATATCCTCATAAGTGGGATTAGATTTGGCTAATTCTAAGGCAATCTCCAGCATATTTAGGCAATACATCCCCATCCAACTAGTACCATCTGCTTGTTGCAAATAACCACCTGTAGGTAGTTCGGCACTGCGATCGAAGATGCCAATATTATCTAAACCCAGAAAACCGCCTTGAAAAACATTTCTCCCTTCAACGTCTTTGCGATTCACCCACCAGGTAAAATTGAGCAGTAATTTTTGAAAAACCCGTTCTAAAAAGTCTCGATCGCTACGATTATATAACTCTCGTTCAATTTTATAAATATTCCAAGCTGCCCAAGCATGAACGGGGGGATTTACATCACCAAAAGCCCATTCATAAGCTGGAATTTGTCCATTCGGGTGCATATACCATTCTCGCAGCAAGCGTGACAGTTGCAGCTTGGCAAAGTCTGGATCGATCATTGCTAAAGGAATCAGATGAAAGGCTAAATCCCAAGAAGCAAACCAAGGATATTCCCATTTATCGGGCATGGAAAGCACATCATCATTAAAAAGGTGAATCCAATCAGAGTTTCGTCCTTTGGTATGGGAAACTGGAGGAGGTGGACTAGCTGGATCGCCCTTGAGCCATGTTTCCACAACATAGTAATAAAACTGTTTATTCCACAGCATTCCAGCAAATGCTTGTCGCTGAATTTGTTGCCGTTCTAAAGACATCTCAAATGGACAGATGCGATGATAAAATTCGTCGGCTTCTTGTAACCTAGTTTGAAAAATTTGCTGAAATTCAGCCCCAAAAGGTGTCGTCAAATCTGAAGTATCACTTAAGCGTAAATTGATTGTTTGAGTTTCACCTGGATTAATCGATAACTCATAATGTGCTGCACATTTTGTCCCTATGCGCTGAGGATTAATAGCATCTTGGCGTTGGTGAATTAAGTAATCATGAAAAGCATCTTTAACATAGTCAGAGGCATTCTTAACTCCGAACAATTTTTGAAAATTAGTTTCGTTTTCGGTAAATAGTAGCGGTAGAAATTGTTGTGTATTAGTATGCTCACAATATAGCGATCGCTGACCCAGGGTAGGATGATTGGCTGCAATAATACTAAAGCGATCTGACTCAGAAAATACTTTGAGAATAGGTTTTTTGCAGTCGTATCCCCACGACCATGTATTACGAAACCAAAGTGTTGGTAATAAATGTAAAGTTTTGGCGTAACTCCCTCGGTTGGTGATGCTGATTTTAATTAAGATATCTTCAGGAGAGTTTTTGGCATATTCTACTTCCACGTCAAAGTAGCGATTATCATCAAAAATTCCAGTATCGAGCAATTCATATTCCAAGGATTGGCGATCGCGCTGTTGATTTTCTCTAACTAACTGCTCATAGGGAAACGCCGCCTGGGGATACTTATAGAGGTATTTTATGTAAGAATGAGTCGGTGTATTATCGAGATAGAAATAGTATTCCTTGACATCCTCGCCATGATTACCTTCATTTCCCGTTAAGCCAAACAAGCGTTCCTTGAGAATCGGGTCTGCACCATTCCAAAGGGTAATAGCAAAACAAAGTCGCTGATGGTTGTCACAAATACCTGCAATACCGTCTTCTCCCCAACGGTAAGCACGAGAACGAGCCTGATCGTGAGGAAAAAATTCCCATGCTGTACCATCTGCACTATAATCTTCTCGCACCGTTCCCCATTGTCGCTCACTCAGATATGTCCCCCAGCGCGTCCAGTAAGTTGTGCGATCTCGCCCAAGGCGAGGCGCTGCCCGATCGCGATTTGCCTGTAATCTTTGTTCTTCAGTAGTCATCAGTACCTAAGACAGCTTAGTCAGGAATCCCAAGATTTTTTTTGATGTTGGTGTTAGCAGGGTACGGCGGTAAGCATCGGCTGCTTTTTTAATTCCTTCTGCTTGGGTAGGATAGGGATGAATTACCCCAGATAAACCATTCAAACCCACCTTGTTAACCATAGCCGTTGTCACCTCACTAATCATTTCTCCCGCATGAGGAGCAACAATGGTCGCACCGAGAATTTTATCCGACCCTTTTTGGTGGTGAATTTTGACAAATCCTGCTGTTTCCCCATCAGCGATCGCCCGATCTACATTACTCATCTGAATCTTAATGGTATTAACTTCAATTCCCTGTGCTTGAGCCTCATGTTCGTACATTCCGACATGGGCTATTTCTGGATCGCTATAAGTTACCCAAGGCATAACTAAACTACTGAGTTTGGAACGTCCCAAACCGAAAGGAGAAAACAGAGTATTCTTAATCACAATCCTGGCTGCTGCATCGGCTGCGTGGGTAAATTTCCATTTCAGGCAGATATCCCCTGCTGCATAGATTTTGGGGTTAGTTGTTTGAAGATAGTCATTCACCTTAACCCCGTGGCGATCGTATTCTACCCCTACTGCTTCTAAATTTAATCCTTCCACATTAGGGGCGCGTCCTGCACCAATTAAAATTTCATCGACGGTGACTGATTCGGCTTTGCCATTGCGAGTATAGTAAAGTGTTTTACCTTCAGGAGTATTTTCAACCCT
>JBHJNX010000096.1:0-46934 GCA_050330335.1 Pleurocapsa sp.
AGTTGCTTATGATTATTATTCACAATTAGCTAAGGAGTATTTTTTACAATGAGTAATTTAAGTGATGTGGGAAATTTAATGTATCTCGATCTAGAAATAATCGAATCTGGAGAGATAACTAATACCTCGGAATATTTAATTAACGCTACAGCTAAAGAATTAAGTGAAAATGGTAGAAATTGGATTCCCTTAATTGTTAAAGAAATTGCTGAAGATCGCTATCAAGTTATTGGTAATTCTTTTATTTATTCGGTAGCAGAAGCGGCAGGTTTAGAAAAAGTATGGTGTATTATTGCTGATGGTAGCGAACAAACTGCTAAAGTAACTAAAATTTTGGCCAGGGAAACAACACCAAAAATAAATTTATCTACAGCATCAAGAGATGAAATAAAATCTGCACTAGAATATTTAATCGAACAACCAGATACTGTTCTTAAAGGTGTTAAAATTCCTGTTGCAACTAATCGTATAGATGAAGCACCTCGTCAGTATTGGCAAGATTTTAAACCAATTACTCAATTAAAATGCGGTATTACAGCAGGAAAAAAAATTAAGGCTTTAGAAAAAGTTTTTTATCTTACTCCTGAGTCAATGCCTGAAGATATTAAAGATAAAAAAGTATTAAATACTTTAACTACTACAGAATTAAGAAAATTAGCTAAAAAACGCAAGTTAGCAGGATACAGTAAATTAAATAAAGCCAAACTGGTGGAGTTATTAAGTCAATAAAACGCTTATTTTTAGATTACCAAATCTTGCTTAAATCCAAAATAAAACCAGACAAAAAAGGATCGCCACTAACGGTTTGGGGATTATTCAAACATTTTACATCGCTGTGAGGTTGATAAATATAAACCTGACAAGTAGTGCGATCAATTAACCAACCTAAAGATGTACCATTATTGATGTATTCTTGCATCTTGTCTTGTAGTTGTTTGAGGCTGTCACTAGGCGACATTAATTCGACAACAAAATCTGGAGATACAGGCGCGAATTTGGTTTTTTGTTCGGAAGATAGACTATTCCATTTCGTTAGTTTAACCCAACTAGCATCAGGGGAACGAGTTGCACCATTGGGTAATGTAAACCCCGCAGAAGAATCAAAAGCAATTCCCGTATTATCTATATCAGTCCAGTTAGCTAGTTGTTGAATTAATTTTAAATTACGATTGCCCGTTTCTGAACCTGCTGGCGACATGATAATTAGTTCTCCTGTAGCGGTGCGTTCGATGCGAAGATGAGAATTAAGTTGACAGAAATCAAAGAAGCTATCTGTACTCATTTCTATTACAGGAGACATTTGTAAAACCAAGTAATTGTTGGTTTCTAATGCAGTGGATGTAGTCATGACAAAATACTGAATTGTCTATTGCTTATTATAAAATAGCGATCGCCTAGAGGAAGAAGTAGTTAATTGAAGATGCAGGGAATAATCGATCTGAAAACCAGGTCGCATTTGGCACTATTTTCCATTGTGAATATAGTATCATGTCAAGAGGTAAATGTTAATCCTTAATTAGACTTATGCTCATAGGTCTATTGAATAAATTACCCTACGAGAACCCTCGTTCCTGAATAGAAAAAAACTTGTTGCTTTTTGAACACTATTTTTCTTCTGTTTGACAAGTTTGCGTAGTAATTGATGGTTTAAATTAAATAGCGATCACCTAGAGTAAGAAATAGTTAATCGAAGATGCAGGGAATGATCAATCTGAGAACTAAGTCACATTTGGCACTATTTTCCATTGTGAATATAATATCATGTCAAGAGGTAAATGTTAATTCCAATTGAATTTTTAATTTGTTCGCTCTTTCATCTTGCTAGCAGTGCGTAAAATTTGACCGGCTAAAATCGCTGCGCCAAAGCCGTTATCAATATTAACTACACCGATTCCCGTCGCACAAGAATTCAGCATGGTTAACAAGGGAGCAACTCCATTAAAACTCGTACCGTAACCGACACTGGTAGGAACTCCAATTATAGGACAGTCTGCCATTCCCGCTACTACACTGGGTAAAGCACCTTCCATTCCCGCTACCACGATTAAGACATCTGCTTCATAGATAATTTGGTAATTACTCAGTAGGCGATGAATTCCTGCTACTCCCACATCCCATAATCTAGTGACATTAAAACCACAAAGTTCTCCTGTAACGGCTGCTTCTTCAGCTACAGGTAGATCCGCAGTACCAGCAGTGAGAATAGAAATCGAACCAGGATATTTAATACTTCTTGAGGAAGGAGCAAGAGCGCAAATACGAGCAGTAGGATAGTAAACTAAATCTTTGATTTCTGCTTTAAGTTGTCGATAAACTTGCAATTCAATGCGAGTTGCCATCACCATCTGAGAATCATTTCTCATGGCTTGGATAATTTGAATAATTTGGGATGGAGTTTTGTCTTGTCCCCAGATTACTTCGGGAAAACCCGTTCTTAATTGACGATGATGGTCAATTTTAGCAAAATCAGCAACTGATTCAAAAGGCAAATGTTTGAGTTTGTCTAAAGCGGTTTCTGGACTGACATTTCCACTAGATACGGCTTGTAAGAGATATAATATGGATTCTGGCTGAGTCATTTCATTTAGCATTTGTTGATTGCCAAATTAAATAAAGAATTAAATTCCGAATAGTAGCGATCGCAACAAGAAATTGACGCTTTAAACAATAATAAATCATATCTCGAACCAGAAATTGCGATAATTCACAGTAGGTCTTATAATCAATAACCATCAATACTCTTAATTTCTATATTTAATTTTAAAGCAGGATTGTTTTCCCAGCGATCGCCGACATGGGCGTAAATACAAGTAGTACGTGGATCGCTATGTCCTAATAAATCTTGTACCTGTCTTAATTCTGCCCCCGATCGCAGTGCTAATGTACCAGCCGTGTGTCTCAAACTGTGGGCAGAAATGGTTCTACCTGGGGTATATTTTAAAGACGCTTGTTGCAGATAGGTATCGACAATCAGTCGGATGCCACGACGAGAAATTCTCTGACCTTTAGCGCGGTTTCCTACGGCAATAAATAGGGGTTGCTGGGGTTTTAAAACTTCGCCGCTAGTTTCTCTTAAGTGTAGATAATCTACTAATAATTCAGCAATTTCTGGAGTTAGAGGAACGACACGAATACTTCTCTTTCCTTCTACCCGAACACCTAAATTTCTCCCCTGTCTTACCAAGTCAGAAATACTGGCGCGATGTAATTCTACAGTGCGCGTACCTTCTAATGCCATAATCGCTAACATAGCCTTATCTCTAGCTGCCTTTAACGTGCCATCATTAGGTATTGTTTGTAGTAGAGTTTCTACTTCATTTTGTTCTAAATAAGTGATTTTTTCAGCAGGATCGCGCTTTTCTCTGGGGGGTTTAACTCCTGCTGCTGGATTGATCGCGATTAATCCTTTTTCCACTGCCGCTTGATAGAAACGCCTGACTACAGCTAGCTTCAAAGCAATGGTGGCGGGTTTGTATTTCTGTTTATTGATCGCCCAACGACGATATCTTTTAATATCATCTTTAGTTACTGTAGCAGGATTGAGTTCAGTGCGATCGCACCAAGCTAAAAATTGTTGTAACTGGCGACTATAAGTTTTCAAGGTATCCGCAGCAGCATCCCCCGCGCCTACATCTATATCCAAAAACTCAGCAAAAGCCAGCAACAAATTATTCGTAGTAACGGGAGTAATTTCAGTTGAGGTAGTAGTTAGCATGATTTAGGTAGGAGGTAGTGGATAACTAATAACTAATAACTAATAACTAATGACTGTTAAAGCTGTCTTCGAGTAAGGTATAAAGTACGGGAACGACAATTAAACTTAAGAGAGAAGAAGTAATTAAGCCGCCAATAATGCTTACTGCCATGGGTTGTCTTAATTCTGCACCCGCACCCCATCCTAGTGCAATGGGCAGCATTCCCAATATAGTGGAAAAGGTAGTCATGATAATGGGACGCAAGCGGACGATTCCTGTTTCCAAGATAGCGTGGGTACGTTCTATACCAGATCGACGGAGTTGATTGGCATAGTCTAACAGCAGTATGGCATTTTTATCCAGTAATCCCAGGAGGAAGATTAAGCCGATTAGGGAAATCATGCCAAAATCACTTCGAGTAATTAGTAAGGCAAACATTGCGCCGACGATGGATAGGGGGAGAGATAAACCGATGACTAAAGGTTCTATCCAGCGACGAAAAGGGAGATAGAGAACGATTAACATTAAAATTATGGCTAATACTAAGGTAATGGCGAATTCTCCTAAGATTTTGTTTGCCCTGGCGGAATCTCCTTCAAGATCGAAATTAATATCGGCTGGTAAAAAGGATTTAGCGATCGCACTGGCTTGTTTGGTGGCATCGCCAATTGCTTTGTCTGGGGTTAAGTTGGCGTTGATATAAACGATTCTTTTTCTGTCGAGGTGGGTAATTTCTCTTAATTGGGATTCGGGACTGATTCTGACATCGGCAAATCCCGGTAACTGTTGTAATTTTTGTTGCAGGGCGATCGCATTATCTCTTAATTTGGTTAAATCTTCTCCTACCAAACCCATCTTAAAAGAAGGATCTTCTCCTGTTTCCACAAAAGGGATATCTTCGACACTAATAATTGTCTGGGGAATTGGGGGTAAATTGTTACGAATTTGTTCTTGTATTTGGGCAGTGGTAGCGGAGCGATCTCGGTTTAGTTTAATATAGAGTTTACCTTTATTGGGTTCGCCTCTTACTCCTGCAATAGTATATACAGATTCTACTTCAGGATTATTTAAAACTAAGGTTTCGATCTGTTTTCCTACTGTAATAGTTTTGCGCAATAAAATTTGTTCGGGCGATCGCGCTAGATTTCTTAACCAACTAAAATTATTCGATGTTGATTGTTCTTCTGTTTGGGGAGTAGGATTATTCTCGATTGAAGAACGACTGGCGATTTTTGGTAGAGGAGTGGTATAAACGATGTTAAATTCCCCTCTATCTAATTGAGGAACGAATCCTTGAGGAATTAGGGGAGTTAAGGCAATTCCAGCAATCAAGCTGGCGATCGCAATGCCAATTACCGTTCGACGGCGATTTAACGACCATTGTAATAATTGACGATAATTATCGACGATTTTATTAGCTATTGGGTTAACTCTCTCTGACACACCCCTCTTCTGTTTGGCAGTTAACCAATATATTGCCAACACTGGAGACAGAGTACGGGCGACTAACAGAGAAGTCAACACCGCTACTGAAATAATTAAACCAAAGGGGCGAAAGAATTGCCCTAAAGTTCCTCCCATTAAGGCAATAGGGACGAATACCGCGACAATTGTCAGAGTGGAAATCGACACAGTTAAACCAATTTCCTCTGTGGCTTTAAGTGCTGCTTGACGGGGAGTGTCACCATTATCGATATGGCGGATAATATTTTCTACTTCGACGATCGCGTCGTCAATAATAATACCGATAACTAAAGCCAGTGCTAGCAAAGTTAGAGTTTCTAAGTTAAAATTAGCCACCGCCATAAAAATGAACGTACCCAATAAAGACATGGGAATAGCGATCGCGGCAATTAAAGTGGCACGCCAATTTTTCAGGAAGGGAAAGATAATTACAATTGCTAATACTATTGCCCCCCATAAAGCTTCAACCGTAGCGTTAGTGGCTTCTTTGATATAACCTGCGGGAGTTTCGGCTACAACTAATTGAATATCTGGTAATCCTGTCTGTAATTGCTTAACTGCGGTATCAACTCTGGCAACTACTTCTAAAGTATTAGCATCTCCTTGTTTAATTACCCGCAGGGCGATTGCATCTTGGTTATTAAAGCGCACTAAACTAGCATTATTCTTATTATCAGATTGGGGATTTCCCAACACATCAACTCTGTTAACTCCCGACACACGGGCAATAGCAGGAACGATTTTTTCCTTAGCAATTTGAGATAATTCATCAATACTATATTTCTCGCTGAGAAGTACGTAATTAACTGCACTCGACTCATTGAGATTAAAAGGAATTACTGTTACCTCAGTATTGTCAGGAAGAGACACTTCCTGAAGCTGATCTTGTACTGTTGCTGCCGCAGTTTTCAACTTAATATTAGTATCCAACAACAAACTAACTACGGTTTGTCCCGAATAAGTAGAAGACTGTAACTGTGCCAATCCCTCAACCGATTGTAACGATGCTTCTAGAGGATTGGTAAGTTGCGCTTCAGTTTGTAAAATATCTTCTAATTGAAACTGGGCGCGAACGATAACTACAGGAAAGGTAATTTCGGGAAATAAAGAGTATTTTAATGAACTAAAAGCCAAAATACCTGCTACCGCGATCGCCAACCAACCAGCTATAGTCCAGCGAGAATGCTCGATCGCCCAACGAGAAAGATTAAACCGCTCTCTATCCAACATTAGTGTTACATAAATTTATAATATAAAAATTTTGGTAGGCTAATCTATTAAGATGCTAAACTACCCTCACCATATGCCAAAAATCACAATTACACTAGAAACCGAAGTCTTACAATTCATCGAACAACACGCACCAGAAGATCATAGTACTTACATCAATCAAATCTTAAAAGAACATCGTCAAAAAATCATCGAAGCAGAAACAATTGCCGCACTACAAGAAGAAATATACGAAAAAGGCGATCAGACAGATTTTGATTTGGCGATTTGGGATGCTGTATTGAGTAGTGAGTAATGACTAATAGCTGAAATTATCAACAAAGATTAAAAAAAGTAGCAAAATATACAGTTTTACGATGTAATAGGAGTGTAGGCAAAAAAGCGTAATTGCTAGAAAGCCAAAGAGATAGATTCTAGATTTTGAGAGATAAATTCATGGTCGAGGCAATTTCGGAAGTCGGTAATGCTGCTACTCCTTTTTTTTCTGATCAGACTGTTGCTATCAAAACTGCCCCTTCTTTGTTATCCGATGCCAATAAAAGACTGGAAAAAGCCTTAAAATATGTTGCCATTTCCCCCGATGCGATCGCTCGTTTGCGCTATCCCAAAGCTAGCTTGAGTGTATCGATTCCCGTTAGAATGGATGATGGCTCGTTACGAGTTTTTGCTGGTTATCGTGTTCGCTACGACGACACTAGAGGACCTGGTAAGGGAGGAGTGCGCTATCATCCTAACGTCACCCTAGATGAAGTTCAATCTTTAGCTTTCTGGATGACTTTTAAATGTGCCTTACTCAATTTACCTTTTGGCGGTGCGAAAGGAGGTGTTACCGTCAACCCCAAAGAATTATCCAAACAGGAATTAGAAAGATTGAGTCGGGGTTATATTAACGAAATAGCGGATTTTATTGGCCCCGATGTAGATATTCTCGCACCAGATGTCTATACCAACTCCACCATTATGGGTTGGATGATGGATCGTTACAGTACTATCAAGCGTCAGGTATGTCGGGGTGTAGTTACGGGCAAACCTCTAACTTTGGGAGGCAGTCAGGGAAGAGATACCGCTACAGCCGTGGGTGCGTTTGATGTTATTGAAACGATTTTACCTAAATTCAATTTAATTCCCACCCAAACTACGGTGGCAATACAGGGTTTCGGTAATGCAGGAGGAACTTTAGCCGAATTATTATTTAACGCGGGATACAAAGTAGTAGCTGTCAGCGATTCTCAAGGAGGTATCTACGCACCCCAAGGATTAGATATTCCTAGCATTAAAAAACACAAACAAAACAGCCGCCAAATTCAAGCTGTATACTGTCAGGATAGCGTCTGCAATATTGTGGAACATCAGGTAATTTCCAATCAAGAATTATTAACTTTAGATGTAGACATATTGATTCCTGCCGCCTTAGAAAATCAAATCACTGCCGTCAATGCAGCCAATGTTAAAGCTAAATATATCTTTGAAGTTGCCAATGGCCCAATTAATTCTGATGGAGATAAAATTCTAAATGAAAAAGGAGTTTACGTTTTCCCCGATATTTTGGTTAATGCTGGTGGAGTAACGGTGAGTTATTTTGAATGGGTGCAAAATCGCAATGGCTGGTATTGGAGTTTGGTAGAAGTCAATCAGCGTCTCAAAGAAAAAATGACCACAGAAGCCGAACAAACTTGGAATATTGCCCAGGATTTGGGGGTAGAGCTTCGCACTGCCGCCTACATTCATGGACTCAACCGTCTGGGAGAAGCCTTAGATGCTAAAGGTACGAGAGATTATTATGTTAACAACCGCTAGACAGTAGATGAAAGGTTCATATTGCCTTAGCAACTCATGTTTTAATAATAATTAACCATTTATGGCGATCGCGCCATAGGGGTGTATAGTCGTTGTAACTAAAAGCCATAGCTGAGAAGGAGCTAAACATGAGTTATCGTATGGATCGACGGGCGTATGCTGATACATTTGGAGCTACAGTAGGCGATCGCGTTCGTTTGGCAGATACGGAATTATTTATTGAAGTAGAACGGGACTACACTACCTATGGGGATGAGGTTAAATTTGGTGGTGGGAAGGTAATTCGCGATGGCATGGGACAATCTCCGATTTCTCGTGAAGCTGGTGCAGTAGACATGGTAATTACCAATGCTCTCATCTTAGATTGGTGGGGCGTAGTAAAAGCTGACATTGGGATTAAAGACGGCAAGATTTTTAAAATTGGCAAAGCAGGTAATCCTTACATTCAAGATAACGTCGAGATCATTATTGGCCCTGCTACGGAGATAGTTGCAGGAGAAGGACATATCGTTACGGCGGGGGGAATCGATAGCCACATTCACTTTATTTGTCCTCAACAGATCGAAACAGCGATCGCTTCTGGCATAACTACTATGCTTGGAGGTGGTACAGGCCCTGCGACGGGTACTAACGCCACTACTTGTACTCCTGGAGCATGGAATATCTCGATGATGCTGCAAGCGGCCGATGCCTTCCCGATGAATTTGGGTTTTTTAGGTAAAGGAAATAGTGCCAAACCAGAAGGGTTAATCGAACAAGTAAAAGCTGGGGCAATGGGTTTAAAACTCCACGAAGATTGGGGAACCACTCCTAAAGCGATCGATACTTGTTTGGCTGTTGCCGATGAATATGACGTACAGGTAGCGATTCATACCGATACCCTAAACGAAGGGGGTTTTGTGGAAGATACCATCGCTGCTTTTAAAGACCGAGTAATTCATACATATCATACGGAAGGAGCAGGAGGGGGACACGCACCAGATATCATTAAAGTCTGTGCCTTGAAAAATGTGCTACCTTCTTCTACTAATCCCACTCGTCCCTTTACCGTCAACACTCTAGAAGAACATTTAGATATGTTGATGGTGTGTCATCACCTCGATAAAAACATCCCCGAAGATGTGGCCTTTGCCGAATCGCGCATTCGCAGGGAAACTATCGCCGCCGAAGATATCTTACACGACTTAGGAGCATTTAGTGCGATCGCCTCTGATTCTCAGGCAATGGGAAGAGTGGGAGAAACCATCATCCGTACCTGGCAAACCGCCCACAAAATGAAGCTACAACGGGGCATTCTCACCTCTCCTGTGGCAGAGGGTTTGGGGGAGAGGTCTGATAATTTCCGCGCCAAACGCTACATTGCTAAATACACTATCAACCCTGCGATCATGCACGGTATTGCCGATTATGTCGGTTCGATTGAAGTAGGCAAGCTTGCCGATATCTGTCTTTGGAAACCTGCTATGTTTGGTGTCAAACCAGAAATAGTAATTAAAGGTGGCGCGATCGCTTGGGCGCAAATGGGAGATCCTAATGCCAGTATTCCCACTCCCCAACCCGTGTATATACGACCTATGTTTGGCAGTTTTGGCGGTGCAACTTCTTCAACTTCTTTCACCTTTGTTTCTCAGGCAGCATTGGATGCCAATATTCCCGATAAGATTGGTTTAAAATCCTCTGCTTTACCCGTTAGTAATACTCGTAATATTAGTAAGGCAGATTTGAAACTTAATGATGCTTTGTTGAATATTGAAGTCAATCCCGAAACCTATGAAGTTCGGGCAGATGGGGAACTATTAACCTGCGAACCTGCTGCTATTTTACCGATGGCACAACGTTATTTTCTATTTTGAATGAAGTAGTGAGGTAAATAGGCATTTCAAAATACTTTCAGGGTTTGCAGGGCTGCGGCTAATTCTGTGGCTACTCCTACTGGCCAGTTTCCCTCACAACAGCGATCGCCATTGACAATCAACCGTAAACTATAAGCCTGGGGATAACCTTCTACTTCCATCCACAGTAGTTCAGTTTCAGCTTCACAAGCAATTCTTTCTTCTTCCATTAACTCCTTTTCCATTAGACTCATCGTATTGATCAGTTGGTTTAACAGACGAGAAAAATCATTTAACTCTGCTGTGGTTAATTCGATCGCCCAATCTTCCGCACCTACTAAACCTTGGTATTTTTCGGCATTAGCATTCCAACCAACACGCCACCCATTACCATTTTTAATTAAATGTTCCATTTTTTCAGTAATCAGTAATCAGTGATCATTGTTACTAATAGATGGGTTTTAAGGATTGCCAGAGCGATCGCTATTAACTCGGAGTGAAAGCGATCGCCCTAATTTAAACACTTAGCATCTGATTTATCTGATTTATCTAATCTCCAATAATTTCAGGTTGAGTTAGTTCGTCTGACATTTCGATAATGGCACGAATTACGGGTTTCATTATGGGATCTTCTAAATTTTCAAATTCCTCATAACGACGGCGTTTGGCACGGTTAGCGATTTGAACTGTGATGCGATAGCGATTAGAAGCCGCACTCATCAATTCTTCAGAACGATACATGATTTGAGAGGATTCAAAAGAACTTTTTTTTTGCATTAATAACCCGCTAGTTTCTGGAGATTTATAGATTTGATTTCAGACTTTAGCCAAGACTATGGCCACTCTAGTTTAACAACTGTCGGAATTTTATTAGTAGTTATTTTTTTGGCTTCTTACTTTCTTCTTATCTGGGGATAGGTTATATTGAACTTTCCATTTGCTACTGTGATTGTGTAGTATGGGTTCAAAATATAAAAAAACTTTTTTTATTATCAATTTGTATTAATTCTGCTATTTATGACAACTATTTTCTCTAACAATTCTCCCTCTGGTGGTTACGATCGCCAAATAGCACTTCAGAATTCTCAGCCATTAAAAATCATTGCTGTGGGAGATAGTTTAATTTATGGCTTTGGCGATTTTGTCGGTGGTGGTTGGGTAGAAAGATTACGCCGTCAATGGATGTCCCCTACAGGAGCGGGTCATGTTTTATATAATCTGGGAGTGAGGGGCAATCGTGTTTTTCAAGTGTCTCAACGTTTAAAACAGGAATTTAGCTGTCGTGGAGAGTTACGTAACCGACTACCAGATTTAATTTTGTTGTCAGTAGGAGTTAATGATTCGGCACGTTTGGGCAAACCAGATGGCAAATTGTATACAGATTTTGCAGAATTTAAGTTAGAAATAGCTAATCTACTCGATCTAGCTCAAAGTTTTTGTCCTGTCTTATTTATCGGAATGACACCGGTGAATGAGTCTCAAATGCCTTTCTTTGATTGTTTTTACTACAATCATTTCGATCAATATCGTTATAAACAAGCAACCATGCAAGCCTGTCAACAGCATAATATTCCTTATTTAGATCTTTTCGAGCTTTGGATGTCTAGAGGTGAAGACTGGGTAAGAAAGCATCTCAGTGATGATGGTCTTCATCCGAATGTGGCGGGTTATGAAAGCCTGTTAACCGATGTCATGAACTGGAATTATATATCTCAGCTGCCTCAAAATTTAGAAAATAGTAATTGTAGCTCTTTATTATTTTAGTAGTAAAATGTAATTTCCTGAAAATCCAGATTTATTATAGAATTTTAATGAAATAATGAACAATATATAGGGAAGTATCGTCAATAATACTTAGAGTTACTGTATTTAACTAAAATATAGCGTTCAATGATTAAAAAACCTTTTTATACTGCTATTACGGCTATGGCGATCGCCTTAAGTACGACTTCTTTACAAGCGAAAGAAAGCTACAGTCAAAATACTACAGATGCCACGTTTCTCTGTGCTACTGAAATTCAAACTCCCACCATGTTCGCTTATACTCCAGGGTCAGTTAACCTCACACCTTTAATTACCTGGCATCAAGACTATTTATTACCTGAACAATCAGCCAAAGAAATCTGCAAACAAACAGCTGCTACACTACAAAACCTATCCCAAGAAAAAAAACCTCAGTATCTCAAAACTCAAGAAGCTGAAGACCGCACTATAGTTTGCATGGTGGGACAGGAAACTCAAGATTGTAGTTCAGATAACAGTGTCACCTTATTTAGCCTTAATCCCAACTACGATGCTGCTTGTATTTTAGACAACAAACAACCCCTAGAATGCGTGGCTATCGGCAGAGTGAGAGGAGTATATAGTGTCCCCGACTCTCCTTATACACCCAGTTGGTGGCCCTGGTAAGGACTTGAGTAGGTATAGTTTTTAGATTTAACTATCGAGATCCATGAGAAATTAGAGGAGTGTGGGAAGGATTGTACATTGCCTATACCCTACACTCTGACACTTTTATATTTTAATTATTCAGGACTTACGGCAAATAACTATAATACAAAAAAGAGCGATCGACAAATAACTAGAGTTTTATTCAAGATTATGGCGATCGAAGCTAAAATTTTCTATTTTTTCCCAAAAAGGAAATTTAAATGTTTTTAAAATCCGTAAAATTTTCCCCAAAAGATATCTCCATATCATTACTCAGTATTTTATGGCTCTTACTGTTTAACAATATTGCCAATGCCAAAACAGCTAAAGATTCTCAAGAGCGATCGCTCCAACAAAAACAAAGTTACAACTCAAACTCAATTTCTAACTTAAAAATTTCTCGTAGTTTTTCCCAATCACAAACACAACTTATCTCATCTACTAATGATGGAGAACCATTTCTCAGACGTACACCCACACGACCAACATCAGAACCCCAAAGAATTCCTTTAACCATTCCTGTTCGCCAACAACCATATCTTACTTCTCCAAGCATTACCATTATGACCCCTTCAGGATATGGTGCAGGCTGGGGCAATGCTGGAGTCGGGATTGGACTTCAAGAAAGAACTCGTTTCACAGAAGATGCCGATGGAGTTATCGGTTTGGGGTTTGGTCTTGGAAATCCTAGAAAAAATATCGGTGCGCAGATAGGTATCAGTTTGGTTGATGTTAGCGAACCGTTTACCGATGGTGCAATTAATCTGAAATTACATCGACGTTTACCTGGCGATATGTCTGTAGCAACTGGAGTACAGGGTTTAACAACTTGGGGAGATCCAGATGGTGGTTCATCAGTTTACGGAGTAGTCTCGAAAAGATTTAGATTAAGCCAAGATAGAACTAAGCCTTTTAGCGAATTTTACACTTCTCTAGGAATTGGTGGAGGACAATTTCGTTCGGAATCTAACATCAATAATGGTATTGATTCTGTAGGGGTATTTGGCAGTTTAGGAATTCGAGTTATAGAACCAATAGGATTTGTAACGGAATGGACTGGTCAAGATTTGACTATTGGCATCCCTTTTGTTCCTTTTCGACAGCTACCAATAGTCATTATACCTGCTGTTACAGATATTACGGGTTCGGCGGGAGATGGAACGAGATTTATTGTTGGGGCTGGTTATAGTTTTTCTTTTTAATATTCGCTTTTATTTTAATAAATCAAGGTAAATAAAATGAAGTTATTTCAATTACCGATCGCAATTAGTTTAGTTGTCAGTTGGTCTTTAGTCACTAGTATTGCTGATGCTCAAAACCGCAATATGTCTGATGTTACGGGGGTAGAACCCATAGAAGCAGGTTTAGACCAAAATATTGATAACCCCATTCCCGATAATACTGGAGATAATGTAGTTGACTCTAGTCCCGATAACACTGGAGATAATGTAGTTGACCCCATTCCCGATAATACTGGAGATAATGTAGTTGACCCCATTCCCGATAATACTGGAGATAATGTAGTTGACTCTAGTCCCGATAACACTGGAGATAATGTAGTTGAAAGAAATAGTTCTGAAGATGTTTCTGAGAGTAAAGTTATTGATTCTAGAAATGCCGAAGAAGAATCAGTGACTCAAAATAATGAACAAAAGGAAGAAACTGTAACACAAGAAGAGCAAGAAGAGATTGTAGCATCAGACGAGGAAGAAGAAGCAACTGTAACCCAACAAGAAGTATCTCGCGATGAATATGAATTAGCAGTACAGGTAGCTAGCACACCAGAAGCTATAGAAACAATAGAAGCATTTCAAGTGCAACGGCTGATGAATTCTTCTGGAATAGAAACAATGTACGGTCAAATTCCTTCTGCTAGACAAATATCTCAAAGATTGGGGGTTCTCTGGCAACAAACAGGCAAAAAAGCTGCATTTATTAATATTTCACTGCAATCTGATCGCTTAGAAGCATTTGTTGTTTTACCAACTGTTTTAGAATCGGCTCAAAATAATCATGACACAATTGCATCAACTAAAATTAGCCCTACAGCTTTAGTCAATCCCCCCGAAGCAACGTTACGTAGAACAGTTCGAGATGTATCTCGGCAAGAATTGCTAGCTACAGCCACACAATTTCGGGAAAATATTAGCGATTCGAGAAAGCTCAGACAGACAAGCTATTTAGAATCTTCTCAACAACTTTATCAAGCTCTAATTAAACCAATAGAAGAAGACTTAGAAGCCAATGATATTGATGTTCTAGTATTTGCTATGGATTCGGGATTGCGCTTATTACCGATCGCAGCACTTTATGATGGTCAGCAATTTCTAATTGAAAAATATGCCCTAGCTCTTGTCCCCAGCTTCGGTTTGACAGATACTCGTTATGTAAATCTCAATCAGAGTCGCATTTTGGCAATGGGTGCATCAGAATTTCCTGAACAAGCTCCATTACCTACTATGCCTATTGAACTAGAAACTATTGTTAGCGATCCCCGTCAGGGAGAACTATTTCTCAACGAACAATTCACCGTCGATAACTTTAAAGCACAAAATCTGCGTCAAGATCATTTTCCGATTATTCATTTAGGCACTCATGCTGAATTTACGGTAGGTAATTTAGATAAGTCTTATATTCAGTTTTACGATGACAAATTAGAATTATCGGAGTTGAGAGCTATTTCTGACGAACTTGGTTGGAATACTAGTACCAGAAATCCTGTAGAATTATTGGTTTTAAGTGCTTGTCAAACGGCTTTGGGTGACGAACGAGCCGAATTGGGTTTTGCAGGTTTAGCAGTACAGGCGGGAGTTAAATCGGCATTAGCCAGTCTCTGGTATATCAGCGATTTGGGAACTTTGGCTTTAATGGGAGAATTTTACGATCAATTAGGAGATACTTTAATTAAAGCTGAAGCCTTACGTCAAACTCAGTTAGCAATGCTTGAAGGAAAAGTTAAAGTCAGCGATCGCGCCGTGCAACTATCTCACGGACACAATTTACCATTACCTGCGGAATTTCCTCAAGGGACTTTAGAACTATCTCATCCCTATTTCTGGTCTGCTTTTACTTTAATCGGTAATTGGAATTAGTTTGGTCATCGCTGTATGGGGCATTGGTCATTGGTTATTACTTAGGGCTTGCTGAAAAAGTCTAAATAAAACATACAGCGAATTTCAGTTGAGTAGAACCTATTATTTGCGTAGCTTATCCTTTAAGACTGATTACTGATTACTCAGACAAATCAATTAAGTTGTATATTCGGCGTTAATTTCGACATATTTATAAGTCAGATCGCATCCCCAAGCAATACTAGTAGCTGATCCCGCACCGATGCAGACAAAAATCGATACCGTATCTTCCGTTAAATATTCTCCTGCGGCAGCTTGTTTGATATATTCACTAGCAGCAGCGCGATCAAATGGTAGGGGTTGACCATTTTCCATTAACAGAATGTTCCCTAATTTAATTGTCAGTTCATCTTGATGGAATTTTACACCCGCTCTTCCGGCGGCGGCAGCAATTCTCCCCCAGTTAGGATCTCGACCGAATATGGCAGATTTAACTAGAGATGAACCCACAATAGTTTTTGCTACCTGAGAGGCGGCTCGATTGTCTGGTGCGCCGGATACCTCTACTTCGATTAAACAGGTTGCTCCCTCCCCATCACGAGCGATCGCTTTAGCTAGATGCTGACAGACTGCGGTTAACATCCCTTCTAAAACTTCGGCACTTTTACTTTTCGCCGTAATGGCAGTAGTGCGGGATTCTCCATTAGCCAGAGCAATCACTGTGTCATTAGTACTGGTGTCGCCGTCTACCGTAATCTGATTGAAGCTTTTATCGACAGCACGTTTTAACATTTCTTGCCATAAACCAGTGGCAACCGCCGCATCGCAGGTAATAAAAGCCAGCATGGTTGCCATATTAGGATGAATCATCCCCGAACCTTTCGCAATACCACCAATCCGCACCGGACGACCTTCAATAGTGGTTTCTAAAGCAATTTCTTTAGTTACCAGATCTGTCGTAATAATTGCTTGGGCCGCATCTTTTCCTCCTTCAACGGAAGCCGACGCAACTAATTGAGGAATTGCTCTACTTAAGGCATCCATTTTAATTCTCTGTCCGATAACTCCTGTAGAAGCCAATAAAACTTCATTGGGAGAGATCTGTAATTCTCTAGCTAACAATTCCCCACAGGCGATCGCATCTTGCCAACCAGCTTCACCCGTAGCTGCATTAGCTTGTCCTGCATTACACAAAATCGCTCTGGCACTGGCTTTATCTTGAAGCCGTTGACGACAATAATCCACACAAGCAGCACGTACTTGAGTAGTAGTAAATACTCCAGCCGCGATCGCTTCAGTTTCCGACAATATTAAAGTTAAATCTTTTGCTCCCGAAGCTTTTAATCCTGCGGTAATTCCTGCTGCTTTAAAGCCTTTGGGTGCAGTTACGCCGCCGCTTACTACCTGCCAGTCTGCCATTAGTATTAAATTCTTTTCGATTCTGTTTAAAAACAGATTATAACAACAGTTATAGCCTAGAGAGTAAAGCGTTCTCAGTCTTTACAAAGATTAAACAAATTATCATTTGCTAAAAGATCGCAGTATTTAGTTGTAATTGTGGTAGTTTAAATAAGCTGGAGGCAACATCGGTTTTGATAGGGGTCAGCTATCAAACGCAAGGGGGAAAGTCAGTGAAAATCTGGCACTGTCCCGCAACTGTAAAGAGATTTTTAATTGAAAACTCTGTAGTCAGAATGCCCGCCTGTGTTAGCTAGCTTCAATTTTTGTAGTACATATCTGCGAGGTACAGATAATGTTAATTTCGGTCAAGATTTTTAATCATCATTATTGTCATTCATTTCAGATAAATAAATTAAGCAAATATCGGTTATTGCATCTTTAACCCAAAATATTATCTTTGCTTACAGCGATCGCAATTGTGAAGCAATTACAGCGATTGTCAATTAATTTGGCTGATCAATTAACTATTAACTTTGAACCAAAATCAATGCATAAAATACCTGTTACGGTGATTTCTGGCTTTTTAGGGGCAGGAAAGACTACTTTAGTACGTCACTTACTGCAAAATAATCAGGGAAGACGCATCGCTGTTTTAGTCAATGAATTTGGCGAGGTGGGCATTGACGGCGAACTATTGCGGTCTTGTCAAGTTTGCGAAGAAGATGAAACTCCAGAAAATAACATAGTAGAACTGACTAATGGCTGTCTGTGCTGTACGGTACAAGAAGAATTTTATCCCACTATGCAAGAACTACTGAAACGACGGGATAAAATAGATTGCTTGTTAATCGAAACTTCGGGATTGGCTTTACCCAAACCTCTAGTACAAGCTTTTCGCTGGCCCGCCATTCGCAACAGTGCTACAGTAGATGGCGTGGTAACAGTGGTAGATTGTAAAGCCCTAGCAGACGGTCATTTAGTAGGAGATATCGAAGCACTAGAAGCACAACGTCAGGCAGATCCTAATCTAGAACACGAAACCCCCATTGAAGAGTTATTTGAAGATCAATTAGCCTGTGCAGATTTAATCTTGCTTACTAAAACTGATTTGGTAAAAGAAGCCCAGCTTAAGAAAATTAAAGCCTGGTTGCGATCGCAATTATCCCCAGTAGTTAAAATAGTTATTTCTCAGCAAGGACAAATCTCTCCCGATCTTTTACTCGGTTTTAATGCCGCAGTTGAGGATAATTTAGATAGTCGTCATTCCCATCACGACCATGAAGCAGAACACGAACACGATGACGAAATCAATTCTGTAGAAATTACTCTCAACCAAGCCTTTGAACCCCAAAAATTAATCGAACGTCTCAAAGATTTAGTACGGCAACAAGAAATATATCGCATTAAAGGATTTATTGACGTAACTAACAAGCCAATGCGTTTAGTTTTACAGGGAGTAGGCAATCGTTTTGACAGCTTTTACGACCGCTTCTGGCATCTAGATGAACTGCGACAAACTCGCTTGGTCTTTATCGGCAGAAATCTGAACCGAGACATCATAAAAACAACAATTCTAGAAGTACAAATGAAATAAAAAAAGGAGGAAGAGGGAAGAGGTTTTGTTTTGGGATCGAGATTCTAACCTTTCCCCTATCTCCGATGATCTTTCTTATTTGTTTTATTGTTCGTTGGCAGTAGCTATAATCGTTTGAGCTAATTTATCGGGGACTTCTTGGAGATGGTCGTATTGCCAGTCAAAGAAGCCAACTCCCAAGGTAAGCGATCGCAATTCAATAATAAAGTTATGCATTTCAGCTTGGGGTAAATAGCCAGAGACACAATCCCAACCTTTCCAATTAGAGATGCTGTCGTAACCTAAAATTTGTCCTCTACGTCCCGTAATCAGTTGCAAGGTTTTTGAAGTAAATTCAGCGGGAGCAGAAATTTTAATGGTTAATATGGGTTCGAGTAGCACAGGGTGACATTTTGCCATTCCTTCAGTCATAGCAATCCGCGCTGCTTGTTTAAAGGCTTGTTCTGAACTGTCTACAGAGTGATGAGAACCATCAGTCAGAGTGACATCAACATCAACTACAGGGAAACCTAAAGGGCCATGAGCCAGATATTCTCGTACCCCTGTTTCTACTCCTGGAATATATTGCTTGGGAACGACACCACCGACAATGGTTTCGTGGAAGTGGAAGCCTTCACCGCGAGATAGGGGTTTGATATCTAAATAAACATCGCCAAAAGCACCATGACCGCCACTTTGATGTTTATAGCGACCGTGAGAATTAGTAGCACTACGAATAGTTTCTTTATAGGGTATGCGGGGTAAGTGGGTACTCATAGGTAGGTTATATTTACGACTCAAGCGGTCTAAAGCTACCTTAAGGTGAATTTCTCCCTGTCCCCACAAAATCACTTCGTGAGTATCGCCATGTTGTTCCCAATGCAAAGATGGATCTTCTTCGAGTAATTTAGTTAAGGCATTACTCAATTTAACTTCATCTTTACGGTTGTCTGGCGCGATCGCCATAGCATAGACTGGAGCTATCTTATTGGCTTTAGGTAGAGGTTGTGAATCCTTACTGGTATTAGTTAGAGTATCTCCCGTAGCTGCTCCTTCCAAACGACCGATCGCTACAATTTCTCCAACTTCGGCTTTATTTACTGGTTCTTGTTGCTGACCCATGAGATGATAAATACCACCAGCGCGATCGCCATTTAAAACCATACCATCTTGTACCTGTCCTTGCCAGACTCGAACTAAAGACAATCTGCCTCCTTGAGGGGTAAAGAAAGTTTTCAGGACTTGTACTACAGTGTCTCCATCGGCCTGTGGGTTTAGTCCGCGACGTTGAGCGGTAACATCGGGTTCGGGAGCTTCTTTTACCAAGGCATCGAGTAAGGGACGAACACCAAAATCTGATTCTGCTATGCCAAAAAAGACTGGAACGATTAAATCGGCACTTAAATCTTGTTTGAGGTCACGAAGAATTTCTTCTTGGGGGGGGTCGATCTCTTCGATTAATTCTTCCAATAAATGGTCATCGAAGTCAGATAGAGTCTCTAGCATTTCCATGCGTGCGGCGGCTTCAGACTCTGCCAAGTGTTCGGGAAGTGCCACGGGATCGGGGGGATGTCCTGGATGATAGTGGTAAGCCTGTTCGGTAATTAAATCGATATAGCCTAAATATTTGTCTTTTTGTTGAATGGGGTATTGTTGGGGAACGAGGGGGCGGCTAGAAACAGTTTTAAGAGCTTGAAGAATTTCTGAATAAGCGTAAGAACTGCGATCAATTTTATTAATAAAAACTAAATGGGGAATTTCCCAATCATCGAGAAATTTGAATAAAGGTGCGAGGGTTAAAACTCGGTCGATTACTGGCTCGCAAACTACAATTGCTGCTCCTGCTCCTACTAATGTATTATAAGTTTCTTGAGTAAATTCAACTGAGCCAGGACAATCTAAAAAAGTGAAATCAATATCCTGATAGTTAGTACTGGCAACAGATACTTCTACGGTCATCGAGCGATCGCGAGCTTCGGGAGAACTATCGCCAACGGTGTTACCATCTTTAATATTTCCTTTGCGTGTGATTGCATTAGTAACCAATAAAATGCTTTCTAATAAGGTAGTTTTGCCGCTACAATATGGGCCGACAATTGCCACATTACGGGTGTTTTTAATGCCATTGTTACTCATTTTTTACCCCCAAGTAAAAATGTAATTCTTTCTTTTGAAGACACTAACTTACAGTTCTAAAAGAAATATCAAGAAAATCGTGAGTGTCTACTAATATTTGGTTTGGTTAAGCACAATTTAACCAACGGCGAGGAAGCTCTGTTGTTTTACGCTGCTAGTCTCTCACCTAGCCTTATTTTAGAGACTAACTCTTTCTGGGATTGAAGCGGAAAAGATTGCAATTACTCGTAAAATAAACTGAAATTAATTTAAAGTTTTACGAATAAATATTAACAAAATACTAATTTAGTTAAAAAAAAGGTAATGGTCATTGGTCATTTGTCATTTGTCATTTATCATTTATCGTTCAATGTTCAACTTATCAGCTTGTAAATATTTAACTGTAATTGCGCTCACGTCGTGCCTCGTCTTTGTTGAGATTGCTTGGGAAATAAATTTGAAGGCTGTTGCCCAAACTGAAAATAATCTTCCTAATAGTGATTTTAAAAGTCCTGTTGCTGCACAACAAGCAAATTTTACTCAAGTTGCTATTTTACAAGGTCATATTCAAGATATTAGTTTGCTGAGTTTTAGTCCTGATGGTTTAATCGCCAGTGTCGAACCCGATGGGATTATTATCTGGCAAGATGGTAAGGTTCAGCGCATTTTACCAGGACATTATGCTTCTGAGAGTCAAATGTCTATTGCACCTACAGCGATCGCTTTTAGTCCCGATAGTCGCTATTTAGCTACTGCTACTTGGAGTCAGGGTGTATTAATTCCAGATAAAGCAATTGTAGTTTGGGAAATTGCTACAGGAAAGCCAGTTCTAACTTTAAATGGCGATGCTGGTTGCCAACAGCTATTGTTCGATCCTGAAGGTAAAATTATTTATAGTACCTGCGGTATGGGGATACAAGCCTGGAATTTCCCTAGTGGTGAACCATTATTTAGTTTTGATACATCAAATCCCCAAGGAGCGATCGCCCTGACTCCAGATGGTAAGGTAATGGCTACTGTGAATGCTAATCTTACAGGAGGACAGCAGGGGGAACAAAGTAATATTATTCAGCTATGGCAATTAAATGAGGGAGAGGCAACTTTATTAAATAGTCTTGCGGGTCATAGTAATGATATTGCCAAACTGGAATTTACTGCTAATGGTAGAAATTTGGTTAGTAGTAGCTATGATGGCAAGATTCAAGTTTGGGATTGGCAAAAAGGTACAACTCACCCCTCGGTTAAAGATCTCTACAGTCATAATGGTATTTTCAGTCTCAGTGGTGATAGTCGTCTAATTGCAGGTAATTTTGGTGATTTTTCTCTGGCGGATTTCAATACAGGATTACCTTTAACCAATTCGGCTCTCTTTCCCCAGACAACCTCCAATACAATGGCTTTTAGTTCATCCAATTTATTAGCTTGGGCAGGAAAACCCCCTCAATTTCCCAATCCGATTATTTCTCTGTGGGAGGAAACGGAAAATAAAGAATTAGTGACAACTGCCAATTTAATTGCTACTCCCAGAAAAAATTACAATCCATTACCTTTGGCTAAATATTGGGGTAAAAACGAACCAGTCGCAACTGATAGTCAACCTTCATCAGATTTAAAATCCCCTGTAGGTACAAATATCAAACAGATGGCTTTAGATGTTTTTGGTCTGAGAGAAACAGTAGAAAACGAGCGACAAGAAGTTGAAATCAGTGATGGCATTTCTCCTACCAAAGTAGTAACCATCACTCAAACCAATCTAGCCGATGACTCCGTTCAAGCCATACGCTACCGCCTCGAATTTGCCCCTTACGGCGATACAGATCGGGGACAATGGCGGATAATTTGGGCAGGTCAACAATTTCAATGTCAACGCGATCGTGGTCATCAACAATGGTCTGGAGAGTTGTGTCATTAGTCATTAGAGACAAGGCATACCTTGTCTGTACAGTCATTAGTTTTAGCTATCAGTTTCTAGTTTCTAGTTTTTACTCGCTACTTATTACTTATTACTTATTACTTATTTATAGTATCTTCCTTCCTACTAAGACTTCCCGTACTTCTAACATGGCTGAATAGGTGGGAATAATATGTAGGGTTTCGTTTTTGGGAGTATGTTCTAAAGCAATATTAATGGCTTGAGATAAATCTTCTTTAACAATTAGCTCGTAATTAATTTTATCTTGGGCTATTTTCTGATCGCTATATTTTAATCTTAATGCCATGTCGTAAACGCGATCGCCACTAACAATTAATTTGCCTCCCAGCTTGACTAATTCTTCGGTATCTACATCCCAAATCCAAGATACATCTGTACCGTCGGGAATGCGATCGTTGAGTACTAACAGGGTAACAGAAGACTCTCCTGTTTTTTTTAGATTATTTACTGCCCGAATAGTTTCATTCATTCCTACGGGATTTTTAGATAATAAAATTCTCACGTGCTTGCCATTAATATCTAATTCTTCGGCTCTACCAAATGCTGCTTTAAAGTTTTTAATTGTCAGAAATATTTTATCAGTATCTATACCAATTTCTTGCGCTAATAATCCTGCTGCTAAAGTGTTGTATTTGTTATAAACTCCGATTAAAATTTGCGACCATTCCTGACTGTTAACTGCCGTTTTACTTTTACTAAAACCACAACTAGGACATTGATAATCCCCTAAGTGAGATAAATAAACTCCCTGATAATCTAAGAGATGTCCACAACTAGGACAATAAATTGAATCTACAGCATGAGGAATTTCTGCAAGATATAATTCTGATTCATTGAGTCCAAAATAAACAACTTTTTGCGGTAATTGTTGACCTAAATAAGATAAAGTGGGATCGTCAGCATTAAGAATAATAGTAGTATCTTTTGGCAGTGGTGTGATCGCTTTTTGCCATCGTTGAGCGATAGTATCTACTTCACCATATCTATCTAATTGATCGCGAAATAGATTTAATGCCAAGATATATTTAGGCTTACAGTCTTTTAACACTAGAGGTAAGATATTTTCATCTACTTCTAAAATGGCATAGTCTGCTGTTAAGTTTCCTGTTAAATTAGTATTTGCTAAAAGTGCCGTAATTAAACCATTAATTAAGTTAGCACCGCTAGAATTATGAATGACTTGAAAATTACTATCAGCTAAAATTTGTTTTAATAATAAAGAAGTAGTAGTTTTACCATTAGTCCCGACAACTAAAATTACTCCTTGACTAACTTGTTCAAATAACAACGGTAACAAACGGGGATGGAGACGACGAGAGATTTCCCCAGGTAAAACCGAAGCCGCACCCAAACGCAACGATCGCACTATACTGGTAACAGTTTTAGCGACTCCTACGGCTAACCCCAAACGTACTCGATCTAATAGTTGCATAATTTATCTTCGACGCGATCGCATTTGCTTTCAAGCTGACATCTTTATTTGATAACCTATATTGCCTGAATTTGGCAGATTTTACCCCACGTTGATCGGCGCATAGGATGTTTTTAGGTTTTTCTCCTGAAAAGGATAACTTTCATTTAAACGGACTTGATATAAAATAAAGCTCATGAAACTAAGCCCGTGACGAGGATTGAACTCGTGACCTCACCCTTACCAAGGGTGTGCTCTACCACTGAGCCACACGGGCAATTTTTTACCTTGTTTATAATAGCAGCAATTGTAGTTGCTTTACAAGATTTTGGGAAATAACGGACGATACAAACACCTCACCTGCCTGCAAGGCAGGTGTCACGTCTTGACAATAGGTAATGAGACGAAGTCAGAGGAAGCTCGGCCTTTGCAAGGCGGAGTCTCTCTGACAGCAAAAATCTGAGTATCTTTTTCCTATTGCTTTCCCCAGAATTTTCTTAGTTTTAACTAGAGGTTTCTGCGATAAAGGCTTCGGTCATCTGATAGGCTTCTTCGTCGGTAAATTGCTGAGGTGGATGTTTCATAAAATAAGCAGAAGGGGCTTGCAAAACGCCACCAATACCCCTGTCTAGACCTAATTTACAGCAACGAATGGCATCGATAACTACTCCAGCCGAATTGGGAGAATCTTCTACTGATAGCCTCATCTCCAAATTCATAGGTACGTCACCGAATAGTTTGCCCTCGATGCGAATAAAAGCTACCTTGTTATCCTTTTGCCAGGGTACGTAGTCGCTAGGCCCGACGTGAATATTTTCGTATTCTAAACGCTTGGCAATAACACCCTGTACAGCTTCAGTTTTAGATTCTTTTTTAGAATCCAAACGAGAGCGATCAAGCATATTGCGAAAATCTGTATTACCGCCAGTATTTAATTGGTAAGTTCGTTCTACTTGCACTCCTCGTTTTTTACACAAGTCCACTAAAGTTCTATGGGTAATAGTTGCACCAAATTGAGATTTGATATCATCCCCAATAATCGGAATCTGGCGATGGGCAAATTTTTCTGCCCACAAAGGCTGACTGGCAATAAATACGGGAATACAGTTAACAAACCCAACACCTGCATCTAAAGCGGATTCGGCATAAAATCCTACCGCCTCAGTTGAGCCTACGGGTAAATAGTTAATTAAAACTTCTGCTCCCGAATCTTGCAGAATTTTAACGATTTCAGCTTTAGAAGGTTCTCGGCGATCGCTCATCAGAAAAGTATATTTTTCATCTACACCGTTCATATGTGGTGCTACCCCATCTAAAACTCTGCCCATTTCTACGATTACCCCAGTTTTAGGGATGTTGTCACAGAAAATAGTAGTACAGTTAGGAGCAGCCAAAATGGCTTCTGCTACATCCTTGCCCACTTTACGACGATCGATATCGAAAGCTGCAACCACTTGAAGATCGTAGGGTTTGTACCCCCCGATATCCCAGTGCATCAAGCCGATCGCATCTTCAGCTTGTTTGTCTCGATAGTATTCAATTCCTTGAATTAAGGAACTAGCACAGTTACCCATGCCTACAATAGCGATTTTTATACTCCCCACCATTTAATTGCCTCCATTTTGGACTACATTATAGGGAAATCTTACAGTCTCTGATTAAAGAATGGTAAACGAATGGTAAATTATTCCACTGTAGTAGATGTTTTACGAGAGCGAGCAACAACGCAGCCAGAGCAATTAGCATATACATTTCTAGCAGATGGAGAAACCGAATCCGATCACATTACTTATCAAGAATTAGATACCAGAGCTAGAGCGATCGCAGTACAGTTGTTATCTCAAGTTAACCCAGGCGATCGCGCTTTGTTAGTCTATCCTTACAGTCAAGGTATAGAATTTATCGCTGCTTTTTTGGGCTGTCTTTATGCTGGAGTAATTGCTGTTACTGATTATCCCCGACGACATCTTAAATCTTTGAGTCAATATCAAGCTCGGATTATCGATTCTCAAGCCACAATCGTTCTGACTACAAAAGAATTTAGTGATCGCGTTAAAAGCAAGTTAATTGCCAATCCTGGATTGGCAGTAAAATTAAAGGCCCTATCTTGGATTGCCAGCGATGACGTGGATTTACAGTTAGCTGACCATTGGCAACCTCCTCAAGTCGATGGCGATACTCTAGCATTTTTACAATATACTTCGGGTTCGACCGGAAGTCCTAAAGGTGTGATGGTATCTCATGGTAACGTGCTGCACAATTCCGAAGTAATTAAACAATCTTTTCAAAATCATAGAGATAGTAAGATTTTGATGTGGTTGCCGATGTTTCATGACATGGGCTTAATTGGAGGGGTGATGCAACCCCTATATCTGGGTAGTAGTGCGATTTTAATGTCTCCTATTGCTCTGGCACAAAAACCCTTTCTCTGGTTACAGGCGATTTCCCGCTATCGAGCTACTACCAGTGGTGGGCCGAATTTTGCTTACGATTTGTTGTGTTACAAAGTAACTGAGGAACAGAGAGCCAGTCTTGATCTCAGTTGTTGGCAAGTAGCCTTTTCTGGTGCTGAACCAGTTCGGGCAGAAACTCTAGAAAATTTTGCCCAACTATATGCACCCTATGGTTTTAATTCTCAAGCTTTTTATCCCTGTTATGGTATGGCTGAAGCTACCTTGTTCATCACTGGAGGTGAGGCTCAAAAAACCCCTCAGACGATTTATGTAGACGGTCATGCTTTAACTGAAGACCGCATTGTCACGGTAGATAAACAACAGGATAATGCTAAATCCTTTGTCAGTTGCGGTCGTACTTGGCTGGGAGACAAAATTAAAATTGTCGATCCCGAATCTCGAACTGAATGTCCCAGCGATCGCGTGGGAGAAATTTGGGTTGCTGGAGATGGCCTCGGTAAAGGTTATTGGAATAAAACTGAACAAACAGAGCATACTTTTCAAGCTCGTTTGCAAGATACTC
Source organism: Pleurocapsa sp. (assembly GCA_050330335.1). GTDB lineage: Bacteria > Cyanobacteriota > Cyanobacteriia > Cyanobacteriales > Xenococcaceae > Waterburya. The sequence continues at coordinate 26,929 of JBHJNX010000096.1, forward strand.
AAAAGGGGACGTTTCTCCGCACGGGAGATTTAGGATTTATTAAAGATGGAGAACTATACATCACGGGACGCATTAAAGACATCATGATTCTCATGGGTAGAAATCACTATCCCCAACACATTGAAGCTACGGTAGAAACTGCCCATCCCGCTCTCAGACCTAATCACGGTGCGGCATTTAGCATTGAAGTTAACGGAGAAGAACAGTTGATTATCGCCCATGAAGTCAAGCGCATCCATTTACGCAATCTCAATATAGATGAAGCGATCGCGGCAATCCGTCAGGCGGTAGCAGAACAAAATATGGCTAACGTTTATGGAGTAGCATTACTCAAAACAGGTACGATTCCCAAAACCTCTAGTGGAAAAATTCAACGTCGTGCCTGTCAGAGTAAATATCTCGATCGCAGTTTAGAAGTTGTAGGACAATGGCAACAGGAAGCAGCCAAACAAACTAATATCAGCGACCTTGCCAGTCGGTTTTTTGGAGACTGATGGTTTCAGCGATTGTGCATATTAATAATCCAAATCCGAAGTAATCAAGGGAAAATGAATCACCAAAACCGAAATTTCGGGATGAGAACGAGCGATCGCTTCGGGAATAGTTCCTACAGCAGAACGATGGCGAATTCTACCATTTGCAGTTTTTACTGGTAATAAAAGCAGATCATTGCGGTAAATTTTTTGGGAAACTTCTCTAATAAAATTCCCTTGTGTCTGACCAATAACAATATCCTGTCCCTGACTGAGTTGAGTTAGTTCTTGAGTAGATAATTGTGTTTGCTTTTTGCTGACTATTAACAAAACTTCTAAACTAGTTTTCAATTCGCTGGCTAATAGTTTGGCAATAGTGAGAGTTTGCTGAAATTCTGCCCCTAGTGCCTGTCTTTTGGTAACGGCTAAAAATACTCTGGCGGTATTGGCAATGGGTTGTACGAAGCGAGTGATTAAGACGGGAATAGATAATTGTAGGGCAACATTATCAATGGTACTGCCAAAAAAGTTTTCTTGATAGGTAGAATAACCCTTCCAACCGCAGACTACTAAACTGGCGTTGCGTTCAATTGCCGTCCTGACAATCCCGCGATCTATGGCATCATCTACTCTACCAATAGTTTCTACTTTGGCGTTGGCAGCATGAGCCAAAGTTTCGGCAGTTTCTAAGAGTTGTAACTGTTGGATTCTCGCTTCTGGAGAAACCGAACGGTCGCGATCGCTCAAAACGTGCAGGGGTAAGAGAGTGCCGTTAGCTGTTTTAGCCAGAATTAAGGCCAAATTTAATAAATTATCTTCATTATTAGGATTGGCAACAGGAACTAATACTCTTTGTGCCAACTCTTTACTGGGTTCGGCAGTATTGGCAGTTGATTCGATGGTGGTAACTTGTTGTCCCCATTTTTCCGTAACCAGGGGAGAAGCAATACAGCTAACCAGAATCATAGCGATAATACCATTAACCGTGGTGCGATCGACTAACTCAATTTCATAGGCCACAGTAATTGCTGCAAGAGTAGAAGCAGCTTGAGCAATAGATAGACCAAACATTACCATAATGCTGGGGAATTTATAACCAAACCATTTTCCCGAACCCCAAGCCGCAATAAATTTACTAATTAATTCTGCCCCGATCATCACCCCAGCAATAACTAAAGATTTGGGTTCGCGAATTAAAATTAGAGGATCGATAAGCATTCCCACAGAAATGAGAAAAAACGGCACAAAGAGAGTATTGCCAATAAACTGAATGCGATTCATTAAAGGGCTTAATTGGGGAATCAACGGAGTTAAGGCAATTCCCGCTAAAAACGCTCCAATAATCGGTTCGATTTCAATTAATCCAGCAATGTAAGAAACTACAAACAAGGTTGCCAGAACAAAAATAAATTCCGCACTTTCATCATGTCCGAAACGACGAAAAAACCAGCGTCCAATTTTAGGAACACCCCACAAAGTGGCAAAAGTGTAGATAGTTAGGGCAGGAATCAGAAATAACCAGAAACCTAAAGTCAGTTGTCCTTCATAGGCTTTAACCACTACTGCTAATACCAATAAAGCCAAAACATTGGTAATTAGAGTACCGCCTAACGTGACATTTACCGCCGACGCTCTCATGATTCCTAACTTACTGAGAACAGGTAAAGCCAATAAGGTATGGGAAGCAAAACAAGAAGCTACTAAAATGGCGGCTAACCAACCATATCCCAACAGCATCATGGCAACAGTACCCAAAACCATCGGGGCAATAAATGTAGCCATACCAAAAATTACGGCTTTATCACCATTGTCTTTGAGATCGTCTAAGCTGGTCTCTAAACCCGCCATAAACATCAAAAACAATAAACCAATCGTACCTAATAAAATAATATTACTGTTTCTCTCTAATAACCCTATCCCTTCAGGCCCGACTATTACTCCTGCTAAAATCAAGCCGACAATACCGGGAAGACGTAATCGCTCAAATAGTAAGGGAGCGATCAACATAATTGCCAAAATTACCAAGAAAACGGCTACAGGATCGTTAATAGGTCGAAATGATAGAGAAAAAGCGGCAAAGATCGTCATGGTAAGATAAAGTTAAGATTTAGTAATTATTCGCAGCAGTTATTCGATAAAACTGCCGTAAAGATGCTGACATAGAATGACAATTCTACGTAATTGTAACGAAGCTTGGGAGATCAGGCATAACTGTGTTATGTTACAAAATGCTTTCTCTGTTTTCTTCCAGAAATGTTGCATAATCAATGTTTAGCGAATTTTCTCCTCTAGTAGCGATCGCCAATAATCTTCAACATAAAGAGTAAAATCAGATAGGGATAATTGGAGTGGACAGCAGTTAAACAAAATTAGAAATAAATATGCTACTTTACGAAAAGGCAACTAAAATCTTACCGAAAGTAAAGTGGCATCCCAGAGTTTTATGGGTGGGAATTGGCTGTAAACGAGGTACGGCTACAGAATTAATTGAGAATGCTATTAGAGAAACCTGTCAGCAGTATCATTTAGCAACTGAAGCGATCGCCGGTATTGCTAGTATCGACCTCAAACGAGATGAAGTAGGTATTTTGCAAGTGTGTCATAAGTTGGATTTACCTTGGAAAACCTTTTCTGCTAAAGCATTACAACAGGTAAAAGTGCCAAACCCTTCAGAAGTTGTCACAGGAGAAGTGGGTACTCCTAGTGTGGCGGAAGCGGCAGCAATGCTAGCGGCAGAGCAAGATAACTTACTAGTAGCCAAACAGATTTACAAGCAGGAAGGTATTAAAGGGGCAGTAACCATTGCCATCGCCCAGCGATCAATAAATTAGCTCTTTTGCTCCTACCACCGAAGCGATCGCACCGATATTAGCCAGATAGCCGGAACTAAATACTAAAGCATCTTCGGTTTGTTTTAAAAAGGCGATCGCCCTTTCTAATTCTCGATGTAGTTTTCTATAACCTAACTCTTAAGTGTTGTATGTAAAAAGGATTCAGGCAGTTATTTAGATAAAGCAGCTGGCTGGGATTCTTGCCAAAATTTTTGTAATTTAAACAATTCCTTGGTATCGATTTGGAGATTTTCGGTAGGAAATTTTTGCATCGCTTCAATTATAGTCCAACCATCAGAATTACCAGGTTTATCAGCTGCTTCAATTAAAGCAGAACGTAAAGCATAAAAACCATTCCGTTGGGGATGAGTTCTAATTACTTCTCCTAATCGTTTAAGCAACTCTTCTCCTTCTGGGGAATGGGTATAGCGATAAAGTTGAACGTGATCGCTGTCAAAACTTTTCTGTAACCACTGACGTAACTGAATTAAGGTGTCTTGGTCTAAAAATCTCGCATAAATACGAAATTCTCGGGTAATTTCTCCTGTTTCGGCATAAGTTCTCAGACAGTCTACTGAAAGATTTCCATTAAAAGGACCATAAATTAGCTTAATTGTTTCTGCACCCAAAGCCGGATTCAATTTGGCGATCGCGGGAGATAACCAAAAACTCAGAAAGACTAACAAATAAATCCCACTAAAAACTTTGGATGTATACTTTAGTTTCATGGTAATTACTACTGTGTGTAAATATTTGAAAGAGTGTTGAAAGTTCACTGAAAAATAGACCGAGTAGAGTATTTTGTCTCAAAATAACCAACCGAACTCCTATCGTCTTCCTGCGAGGGAAAGATTAGTGTTAAAAAACCATAAGTGAACTTAATTATTTTTGTATCTAAATCACGAGATTCAATTTGGCGATTGCGAAAGATAAGCACAAACTAATAGATACTAACCAATTGATGGCACTAAAAAACCTGGGTGCATACTTTAGCTTCATAGTAATTACTACTGTGTGTGTAAATATAAATATTTAGGTATTTAGGAGAAAGTTTGGTGTTAACGAAAAAATAAATCTAATTAAAGTAGTGTGTAACCCTAAAATAACAAATGGAACTTGTATCGTCGTCCTGTAGTTTTCTCTTAAGTATTTTTTGGTATTTTACGTAGTATAAATAAATTCATGAATGAGTTAAGTCAATCGATCCGTACTTTAGCCGTAGATATTGGTGGTAGTGGCATTAAAGTCATGGTTTTAGATCCAGCCGGAAATCCCTTAAGCGATCGCGAACGCCTACCAACACCTCAACCAGCTAAACCAGAAGCAGTCATCGAAATAATTTTGCTTTTAGCCAACAAACAAAAATATGATCGTGTATCCGTAGGATTTCCTGGAGTAGTACAGCACGGCATTGTCAAAACTGCTGTCAATCTCGATCCAGATTGGATTAATTTTGACCTGGCTACCACTTTAAGTAAAAATTCATTTAAACCCGTTAAAGTAGCTAACGATGCCGATATTCAAGGATTTGGCGCAATTTCAGGTAAGGGAGTTGAATTGGTAATTACCCTGGGTACGGGGTTTGGTTCGGCTTTATTTGTAGATGGTAGATTAGTACCAAACCTGGAAATGGGACACCACCCATTTCGGAAGGGAGAAACCTACGAAGAACAAATCAGTAGGAAAACTTTAGATGCAGAAGGCAAGAAAAAATGGAACAATCGTTTAGCTAAAGCGATCGCCACTTTAGAACATCTGTTTAATTATGATCGCCTTTATATCGGCGGTGGAGAGGCTAAAAATATTAATTTTGAATTACCCAGCAATGCTGAAATTGTTCCTAATGTAAAGGGTTTACTTGGTGGAATCAAATTGTGGGAACAGTAATCATTTAACATTTAGCATTTAGCATTTATCATTCAATGGTCAATGTTCGCGATCCTTTCTCCTATTAAATTTGCCAGTGGGAATGGAATCAATTAGTTGACGAGTATATAAAGTTTTGGGATTGTGATAGATTTCTTCTGCCGTGTCTATTTCTTCAATTTTGCCTTGATTCATGACGATAATGCGATCGCTCATAAATTTAACCACGCTCAAATCGTGAGAAATAAAAATATAAGTTAAACCCAAATCTGCTTGTAATTGTTTTAAGAGATTTAATACTTGTGCCTGTACCGAAACATCTAAAGCTGAGACAGACTCATCACAGATGATAAATTTAGGTTCTAACGCCAAAGCGCGGGCGATACAGACTCGCTGTCTCTGTCCTCCAGAAAACTGATGGGGATAGCGATTCATCCATGCCGGTTCTAATCCAACTCGTTCTAAAAGTTCTGCTACTTTGCGTTTGGGATTACCCTTAATTTTGTGAATAATTAGGGGTTCGGCGATCGCCTTACCGATAGTAATCCGAGGATTGAGAGAATTATAGGGGTTTTGAAAAATAATTTGCATCTGTCGCCTAAGAGATCGCAATTTATGACTTTTTAAAGACAAATCGGTGATTTTGTCGCTGTCAAAAATAATATCTCCCTGCAATGTAGGAATTAAACGCAAGATGGTTCTGGCCAAAGTAGATTTACCGCACCCCGATTCTCCTACCAAACCTAAAGTTTCCCCTGGATAGACATTAAAAGAAACGTTATTTACCGCCATAAAATAGCGTTGAGTACGTCCGAACATTCCTTTGATGGGATACCCTACATGAAGCTGATGGACAGACATTAAGGGGGATTGACTCATTAATCTTTCCAGTCTCGCTGATTGTGCTTGAGGAGTAACGACACAACTAAGTTTTTCACTTACATTGGCTTGCTTTTCCTGAATAACGATTTCCCCATTAGATTTAGTTGCCACTTCCATAAAATCCACTACCGTCGGTAGAGTTTGTAATTTGCGATCCAAACGGGGACGACAAGCAAGCAAGCCTTTAGTATAGGGATGTTGGGGATTGGTAAAAATAGTTTTGATCTTGCCTGACTCTACTACTTTTCCTTGATACATTACCACTACTGAATCTACTAACTCAGCAATTACTGCCAAATCGTGGGTAATAAAGATTAAAGCCATCCCGCGCTTGCGACATAAATCCCGCAATAAATTGAGAATTGTCGCTTGTACCGTTACATCTAATGCCGTTGTCGGTTCGTCGGCAATTAATACCGTAGGGTTGCAAGAAATTGCCATGGCAATTGTTACCCGTTGTAATTGTCCTCCAGACAGTTCGTGAGGATACCTTTTCAACATCCCCTGTTTTTGTTGGTTGACATAATGAGCAATTTCTTTGTCACTGCACCTGCGATCGGGATTTCGGGAGAGATATTGTTGTTCCAAAATCTCATCATTAGGCAGTAACATTACTTCTTGCAGCAATGATATGGCTTTTCTTCTAGCTTCTGCTGGAGAAACTTTTTGATGTAATAGAATTGCTTCTGTCAGTTGAAATCCAATATCATACACCGGATTGAGCGCACTCATGGGTTCTTGAAAAATCATCGCGATCTGTCCACCGCGATAACTTCTGCGTTCGCTTTCGTTGACTTGGAGTAAATCTACTGGTGATTTCCCTTGAGGCTGAAACCAAATTTCTCCCTGAGTTATTTTGCCAGGAGTGGGAACTAAGCCCATAATTGCCAAGGAAGTAACGGATTTACCAGAACCAGATTCCCCGACTATGCCTAACTTTTCTCCTTGATGAAGCTGGAAATTAAGATCGTCTACAGCAATAGCTGACGTAGTTTCAGTTGCAAACTGTACTTGAAGATGGCGAACGTCGAGAACAGAATCGGTCATAATATGGTCAAAAAAAAACTTTAACAGAATTTTAACTGATACAGAATTAGAAGGAAAAGGAAAGATTAACCATTAACATTTCCTGGCTCAAGCTACAAAATTCTGCCATATCTTGCTGTAACTAAATTATCCGGATTAATCTGATTGTGTTGCCATGCCCACATTTGATCTCCTAAAGAGAAATGCCACCATTCGCCAGGATGACGGTAAAAACCTGCTTCTACCATCACCTCATTGAGTAACTGACGGTAATAATGATATTGTTGATGGAGGCTAGTACTAGCCTTGGCATAATAATCGGGGTGCGATCGCGCTGAAAGTTCGTCAATTTCCCCGCCCAAATTCAAACTTTTCCCTGTTGCATCGGCAATAGTTAGATCGATCGCCCCACCGGTACTGTGAGGCGGAGGTGTTGCTAAATCCAAACTAGGTGCAGCCCAGAGTTGGTATACTTGTTGCCACAAATCTTGGCGTTTTTGGGGAGATATTTTTGATCCATTTAATTTGTGCTTTTTTAAGAGAGAATTAAAAGTATGATTCACCATAAACTGCTGTACCCCAACAGGTCGATAAGCATCATAAATTTTTAATTTCCCTTGGGGATATTGTCGGTTCAGTAAACATTGTGCCTTAACTAAGGCGGCAACTACCCCTTGCCGTAAACAATAGGGCGATCGCTCTCCATATTCTGCTCCTAGTTGTAGATAAGGATGGGGTATTTCCACGGCAAATTTTTCTAACGGAATTGATACCAAAGGCTCGCCACATTCCTCAATCGGTATTTGATGATAGGGTTTCACGGGATTATCAAATTTAAACAAACAGTTGCTTGTCAAATATAATCAGCCCGTGGGTATTAGGCAACAGTCTTATATGAACTACCGCTCGCTACTGCGTAGAGCGAGGACAGGGCTTACAAGCTGGCGAACCTGCGTCGCCAGACAGCCCCTTCGCTTTCTCCCGCATCCTTTGCCCTCTAAATAATTCCATCTTGCTTGCGCTTGATCTACTCAGTAAGAACCGAGAATTTATAGGGTTTACCGTGTTTCGCATCTTTGTAGATTTATCTACATTAGAAGCGACTTTCACGTCGCACGAACTTGGGGTAGCCTCTGATGCCCTGAAAGAAAGACTGATAAGCTAAATCAACTCGCTTCAAAGTTGCTTGGAGTGCCTGAGAATTGATGTCTTGATATTCAGTCCAAACCTTTTTGAACTGAGGCAAACAATTTTGTTGCTCGAAGTAGTTAACCGAATGACCAAACTTCTTGTACTGTGTCCAACGATTGGCAACGGCTGCGTTGTAAAGCAGACAATGCAGTGAACGCCAGTAGAAAAGAGTTCTCTGCTGGGCGCGTGTCGGATACAGTCTAAAAGTGAGGGCGCGTCTCTGGAGGTTTCCTCCTGAGTTTATGCCGCCCGTAGTTCGGCGTGTTATCATTACTTGATCTTATTATAAGTCCCCAAGCAACAATACAGAAAAGGGAATCACTGTGTATATTCAATTCAAGCGCATAGTTATTTGGTCACTAAATATCGCAAGCCCGTTCTGACTCCAGAGATGATATCTAGAGCCAAAACAGTGATTGAAAATGTATTAGCAAAGTTTTTTAGTTCAGTACGGAGGTGAATCAGACCATTTGCACTTACTTGTAGATTTGCATCCAGATAATAACTTGTCCCATCTACATGGTTCTCTCAAGTCTGCTACCAGTCGCATTTTGAGAAAAGAATTTCCAGAATTGAAGCGTTTCTGCAAAAAAGGACTGTGGGGGAAGCAGTTGTATATTAGGTCAGCAGGAGGCGCACCTTTAGCGACCTTAAAGAAATACATTGAGAGTCATACTTACGGATAGCGACCTAAACTTCCTGTCCGTCTCTCATCTTCTCCTTGCTAGCGCGGAAGAAGAGGATTTCTCGACGGTTTTGTTAACTCCAAATGGCGATCGCTTAAAAATTAGACAAGAAAATTTTCTCTAGACTTTAGCTTTGCTGGTAGTAACATTATTGCTATTGCCTGGGGCTGGAAAATCAGGTTCGCTATATTTATTATTGCTGTTTTTGTAGTAACTCTTACCATACCGAGCATGGTAGGAATAGCGATCGAAGTCACTGGGTTTGACCCCATTAATCACCATGCCTAAAACTTTCTGTCCTGTAGTTTCTAGGGCTTCTTGCGCGAGTTCAGCACTTTCGTGTTCGACAATACCGGGTCTGGTGACAAAAACGATGCCATCTATTTGCTTGCTTAGGGTTAAAACATCCGCAGTTACTGGCAATGGTGGAGCATCAACCAAAATCAGATCGTATTCTTTTCTGCAATTGGCAATTAATTCGGTCATTTTGGGAGAGTCGATTAATGCCAAGGGATTAGAATCGATTTGTCCCCCTGGAAGTAAATCTAATTTGGGCATCGGTCGAGATATTGCCTGAGCCAAACTGCGATCGCCATTCAAGACATCTTTAAGTCCGATGGTGTTGTCAACACCCCACAAGCGGTGCTGAGAATATCTTCTAAGGTCGCCATCAACCAGTAAAACGCGACGACCTAATTGGGCGATCGCGGCGGCTAAATTCGCCGTAACTGTTGATTTGCCTTCTTCTGGTACGGAACTAGTAATTAAAATAACTTTGGGAGCTTTCTCGGCAGTTAAAAATTTTAAATTCGCCTGAATCATCCGATAAACTTCACTAGAAAAAGAATCGGGTTCTTCTCTGGTAATTACTCTACCTTGGTATAAAGGAGATTCCAAAGGAGTGATACCCAAAACTTTATAGGGAAATTTATGTTTGATTTCGGAAATATCTTGTAGAGTGCGGTCTTGCATTTCTAAAATAATCACCGATAGATTGGCAAGAAAGATGCCTAAAACAACTCCTAAAGCTAACAGGGCTGTTTTCCCCGAACTTCCTCTGTTGGGAATCGATGCTTGTTCAACTATTTGAGCATTACCGCTTTGCTGATTTTGAGCTATGGTTACTTGATTTAAGCTATCGAGCAACGTCTTGTAGGTTTTACTTGCTGTTTCTACTTGACGTAATAATTCTTTTTCTTTTTTCTCTAATCGGGGAAGTGTTTTAGCTCGGTCTAAATAAGCTTGTTGATATTGATACAAGCCACTTACTTGAGTTTGTAAGCTGAGTTCTTCGATTTTAAGGGTAATAAATCTTTCTAGTTGATTTTCTTTGAGATTTTCATTGTTCAGCAAGCCTTGAGAAACCCTAACCCCTGCTCCTACTTGTTGGGTAACTAGTTGCTCTAATTGAGTGGTAAGGTCTTGTTTCTTTTCCAGCAGAGCAAGTACACTGGGGTGTTGATCGCTAAATCTCTGACGTTCTTGAGCTAGTCTGGTTTCGGTTGTGGTAAGTTGCTCTAAAATAGCTTGAACTGCCGGAGTAGCTCCTAATTGATTGGTGGCAACCGCTTGGTTTAAATCCAGACCAATCTGACTCTGTAAAGCTACAGTTTGAGCTTGAACTCCTTGTAGTTCCGCACCAAGAGTTGAAATTTGTTGATTTAAAGTTCCTAAATCTGAAACTAAACCTTTTTTTTCTTCATTGAGATCTACAACACTATTTTCACTTCTAAAGCGTTCTAATTCAGATTCGGCTTGAGAAACTTTAGTTTCAATTTCAGGCAGTTGTAGGTTAATAAATTCTTTGGCTGCTACCGGATCTGATTGATTGAGCCTGATTTGCTCTTGAAGATAAACATTCATCAAAGTATTAACTACTTCTGAAGCCAGCTGCGGATCGTTGTCTTTGTAACTGACTTCAATAACATCACTACCACCGATTAAAGAAATATCTAGTTTGCGTTCTAAATCTTTTGGTCTGAGGGGTTTTCCTTCATTATCTTGTAATTTTAAGCGGTCGATCACTTGTTGAATGATCGGTTCGGATGTCATTACCTCTCTTTGAGTACTTAAAGGAGTTTGATTATTCAACAGGGGTTCTAGAGTTCCGGTTTTTTCTCCCCCTACTCCAGTTAAAGCCGCAGCACTTCTAGATTTAAACAGCAGTTTGCCTTGTGCTTGAAAAGTTTTTTGTTGAAATAGGCTGAGAACTGCGCTAATACCTACAGTTAAGAGAAAAATTGCTAGAGCAGGTTTCCAACGCCTCTTAACTTTGAGCATATATTCGGTTAAATTTAAATCTAGAGATTCTCTAGATGGATCTCTTGGGTAATTAGAATTACTTATATTGTTATTGTTGGGGTTAGAGCTAGAGCTATTACTCAACATAATTTATAGGTTAGTGTTTACTGTGACTTGATATTGTGATATTCAAATTGTGAAACTTGCCGAAAACAAATAGCCAATTTCTTGATTAAACTCTTATTTTACTTAGGATATATCATTCGCTACAGAATAAATTGTTTAAATAACGATAATTTCTTAGAGTAGAATGTAAATTTTGTATCTAATTTATCTATTTTTCTTAGGAAAACCTCTTGACTTCAGATTCTGCATATTTATTAGTATTCCACGGTAGCCGCGATTTTAATACTCAAAAAACAGTGTTACAATTAGCACAATTATTAACTAAAAAATTAACAACCAAGAATATAGTAACTCAGGGAAATTACTTAGTACAAGATGACTCGACTTTAGAAACTCAAAGACCTACGAGATTAAGCCATTCAAAAAAAACTATAGTAGCAACGGCAGCACTAGAATTAACGTCGATCGCTTTACATAAAAGTATAATTAAATTAGCGGAAAAAATTCAGCACAATGGCGGTGAATCTCTTCAAATTGTTCCTTTATTTTTGAATGCGGGAGTTCATGTTCGAGAAGATCTTCCTAGAGAAATAGCTCTCGCTGAAACAACACTCGATAATCAAGTGACGCTTAAATTATCTCCCTATTTAGGTAAATATTCGGGAATGTTGGGCTTACTTCATCGTAAATTTACACAATTATCTGGAGATGGCCGTATTTTGCTGGCTCATGGTAGTTCCATTCCAGAAGTCAAACAACAGTGTCAGATGTTAGGAGCGAAATTACAAGCAGCGATCGCCTATTGGTCGATGCCTCCTAGTTTATCCGAACAGATCGAGATTCAAATTGCCGCAGGTAAAAAGCAAATTGCGATCTTGCCTTATTTTTTATTTCCAGGGAAAATTACTAAGGCGATCGCGACAGAAGTAGAGCAATTACGAGCAGCTTTTCCCGAAGTTGAGTTAATTCTCGGTCAGCCCTTGGGAGTTACCTCCGAATTAGCAAAATTAATTGCTGAGGAAATTTAGACTTATGGAAGCCAAACAGCCACAATATATCGGTAAAGTTTATTTGGTCGGTGCAGGGCCTGGAGATCCAGGCTTGATGACGGTTAAAGGTAAAACTCTTCTAGAACACGCCGATGTAGTTATCTATGATGCCTTGGTCAGTGAGGCAATTTTACAGACTATCAATCCTCGTGCTGAAAAGATTAATGCGGGAAAGCGTCGGGGTAGACATTCTAAACCTCAAGCAGAAACTACAGAATTATTGAGGCAAAAAGCGATCAACAACCCTATTGTGGTCAGACTTAAAGGGGGAGATCCTTTCGTGTTTGGACGGGGAGGAGAAGAAATGGCAGATTTACTGGCGGCTGGAGTTGACGTAGAAGTCGTACCTGGCATTACTTCTGGGATTGCCGCACCGGCGTATGCTGGAATTCCTGTAACTCACCGTCAGTATAATTCTTCGGTAACATTTGTTACAGGACACGAAGCCATCGGCAAATATCGACCAGAGGTCAATTGGAGTGCGATCGCCTCTGGGTCAGAAACTATTGTTATTTACATGGGGGTACATAATCTCAGCAACATTATTCCCCAATTACTAGCAGGTGGTATGAGTCTGGATACTCCTATCGCTTTAATTCGCTGGGGAACCACGCCCCTACAACAAGAACTGTTTGGCACACTGCAAACCATTATCCAGCAAATAGCTAACACTGGGTTTGAAGCACCAGCGATCGCTGTGATCGGCAGAGTGGTGGATTTACATCAAATATTAAAACAATAGCAAAATAAGTGATTGATATTACTATACATTATCGAAAAAATAAAAAATTGGGTCTGTTGAATGGCATGATATTAAGAGATTAAATACAGACTGTGCTTATGGGCTTTGCAGAGTTATCAATTGCCGATCTAGCAACAGAATACGAAATAAATATCGAAAAAGTATTCGCTCTTTGCGATCGACTCGACATCAACTATAAAAACGAACACACTTGTCTGGCATTAGAAGATGCTAAGGCAGTTATTTCGCTGATTCTGTCGGCTCGGACTGATTCTGAGCAATCATTAGAATCAGACTGAATCTTCCCGACTGGGAATTGTCGGTTGCGTCTTCACTAACTTGAGAACGTACCCGATATTGATAAATTCTGCGATAGCTATAAGGTTGGTAACAATTTTTTGTAACCGATAACTATTCTGTCAAGATAAATAACTGAAAATTATTTGTCGTAGTGTATTAAACCAATACTGCGATCGAATTAAAATTTTTGAGGAGAAAAATGTTGAAGCGATTATTATTTTTTGTTGTAGCTACTTTATTTTTTGTCATTCAATTTAACATCAGCAGTGTTAACGCCGTAGAATTAGATGAAAGTATTCGCACGGTAAAATTGAACGATGCAGGAGATGAGGTGGTTCTTAGTCTCCAACAACTCAAGAAGGGTCAAAAGCTCTTTGTCGATAGTTGTACTTACTGTCACAAGGCAGGGGCAACTAAAACCAATCCTAACGTTAATTTGGGATTGACCGCTCTAGCTGGTGCTGAACCTTCTAGAGATAACATTCAGGGTATTGTGGACTATCTCAAAAATCCCACTACTTATGATGGAGAAAAAGAGATTTATGAATTCCACCCCAATACTACTCGCTCTGATCTTTATCCGATGATGCGTAATCTAACCGATGAAGATCTAGAAGCAGTTGCAGGACATATCTTGATTCAGCCTGAGATTCGTGGCATTCTTTGGGGAGGCGGTAAAGTTTACAACTAAGCCTAGAATGAGAATTTTGGGATGAAAGATAAATTTTAGTTTTTCATTAATTATTTTCAACTTTAGTAGAGACGTTTATCCAGCGTCTCTATTATTTTTTGGTAATAGTCATTAATAATTAAATTGTTTAATTACAATAACCAACTGTATGACTAAAATCATTAAAGAAACTGCGTCAATGCAAACCAGAGATGGGGTGAGGTTAGATGCAGATATTTATCGTCCCGATACTGATGAACGATTACCAGTCTTATTAATGCGACAACCATACGGTAGAGCGATCGCTTCTACAGTAGTCTATAGTCATCCTAGTTGGTATGCCGCACGGGGTTACATTGTGGTCATTCAAGATGTACGGGGGAGAGGAACATCAACAGGGAAGTTCGATCTATTTACCCATGAAATTGAAGATGGTTTAGACACAGTTAACTGGGTTGCCCAATTACCTCGAAGTAATGGCAATGTAGGGATGTATGGCTTTTCTTATCAGGGAATGACTCAACTATATGCGGCGGTGCATCGACCTACAGCTTTAAAAACGATCGCGCCGGCTATGGTAGCTTACGATCTTTATAGTGACTGGGCTTATGAAAATGGAGCATTTTGCCTCTATACTAATTTGGGTTGGGCAATTCAATTAGCTGCTGAAACCGCGCGCCTGAAAGGAGATGAAACGGCTTTTACTTCCTTATATGCTGCTGGACATAACTTACCCCTATCCGATAGCCTGACTGCTAATCCCAAACTCTTGCAAGAATTAGCACCAGATTCTTTTTACCATCAGTGGTTGAATCATAGCGATCGAGAAGCGGAATATTGGCAAAAGCGATCGCCAAAGTATTTAATTCAAGATGTAGACCTCCCCATGTTACACGTTGGCGGTTGGTTCGATCCTTACCTGCGGGGAACTTTGAACTTATATCGAGGGATGGCAAATCGCAGTCAAGATCTCCAACATCTACTTGTCGGCCCTTGGGGGCATTTACCTTGGGGGAGAAAGCTGGCTACAGTGGATTATGGCAGCGCAGCACAAAATCCCATCGACGAAATTCAAATTCGTTGGTTCGATTATTTTTTAAAAGGGAAAGACACGGGTTTATTACAAGAATCTCCTATCTGTCTTTTTGAAATGGGTAGCAATCGATGGCAGAAATGCGATCGCGTTTCTACTGACCACGAACAAATTTATTATTTAGCTAGCAATGGTTTGGCTGGCATTAGAGAGGATAGCGGAATACTCCGGGAATACCAATCAGAGTCAGCTAGTAGATCTCAATCCTCCCCAAAGTTATTAGCAACCAATTTAACCGAATATATTACTGAATTCGATGGCAATACCGATATTTTAGTACACGACCCGTGGCGACCCGTACCGACTTTAGG
The DNA here is from genome assembly GCA_050330335.1 of Pleurocapsa sp. Classification (GTDB taxonomy): domain Bacteria; phylum Cyanobacteriota; class Cyanobacteriia; order Cyanobacteriales; family Xenococcaceae; genus Waterburya. The sequence goes on from JBHJNX010000096.1 coordinate 42,416, forward strand.
AGGTCACGCAGCTTTTCCGGGTGGTTCGTGCGATCGCTCTGACTTGGACTGTCGTTCAGATATACTAACTTATACCTCTGCTCCCCTTACTACAGGATTGCACATTAGGGGAAGTGTCATCGCTGAAATTCACTGTACTACTGATGCACCTAGCTTTGATTTGTGTGCGATCCTCTCAACCGTATATCCCGAGGGTCGAGTAATCAACTTTACTCAAGGATATATCCGAGTTGATAACCCAGACTCCAGTTTAATAACTATATCCTTACAACCAACTTGTATGTATATTTCTCCAGCTAATAGCTTACGCCTCAGCATCAGTGCAGCTTGTTTTCCTGCATATCCCGTTAACTCAGGTACAGGGCGATCGCTCCAGACAACTCGCTTAATCGATCTGCAAATAATCAGCCTTGCTATCCACTCAGGGGAAGATCGTCCATCTCAGATTCGATTATCGACGGTAAATTAGATATTCTTAAAAGTGCGACACTGGGTTACAAAAATTATATTTTGGCATAAAGCCAATCATAAATGCGGTCTAGTTCTTCTAAAGTTACTAAACCGTACTGCCACAGAATCATGGGTATAGGTGCTGGTTGTTGTTCTACAGTACGTTGCACCACGGCAATAGAATCTGTAGACAGAGCCAGTTCTTCTTTGAGAAATTTAATCAAGTTGGCATAGATAGCGGGTTTCATCTCAACTTACCTTATTTAATTTGATTTAATTTTGGTATGTTTTAGTTGTCACTTATTTTTTGCCCTGTAAGAACAAAACTAGCCAGTGAACGTTGGTCAAAAATTGTCAATTTTCCAATACTGATCGCCTGAGCGAAATCAGAAATTACTCCGTCCTATCAATAGTGGAATCATTTCTAACCGTTGGTCAAACTTTATTCTTTCAGTAGTTTTTACTATTGTTTAAGTTAAACAGAATATTGCCTGTGTTCTATATCACAATTTAACCAAATTTTAGTTAAATATTGCGAGGGGCAATATATAAAAATATTCAATCGCTGTCATTAATAATTACATAAAGTTAACTAACATTACATAACTAAAGCAAATATAAATAAAAACTGTAATTTAGAGCATCTATCGATTGCCATATATTTAAGCCGCATTTAAACTATCTTACTAAATATTATTTAATTTGGTTACCAATTATTAGTCAATCAAGGCTGTGACGGAGAGATAAACTCAATAGTAATTTTATCCCCTGGTTTTAAACCCAATTCTTGACTTCTTCCTCCTGATAATTCCAAAACTCGATCTACTAATACATCTGGTCCATATACGGGACAAGATTCAGTTTTACAGGGAGGAACATTAATAGCAATATCCACTACGCGATCGCCTTTTAAAAAAACCATATCCAAAGGAATTGATACATTTTTCATCCAAAAACGAGCAATTCTTGGTGTTTCAAAGGGAAACAGCATACCGCGATCTGGCTGTAAATATTCGCGAAACATTAAACCAGTTGCCTGTTGAGTTGAGGTTTGAGCTACTTCTAAGTTGATAGTTTGTCGGGCAATTGTAGCTTGAGCAGTAATCGGCAGTATTTGTCCTTTGGTCGGTTGTTCTTGAGCATTAATAACGGGTTTCCAGCTATTGTTAACTGTAGAGTTTATGTCGCAAGCCGATAACAAAATCAGAAAAACCATTCCCCAACCAATAGTCAATTTTTTCATTTTTTTAGTAATTTGTATTGTTTAGGGTTCTCGTAAGACATAACCCACACCTCTTACAGTTTGAATAATTCTTTTGTGGTCAGGCTGCTCAATTTTAAGGCGTAAATAACGAATATAAACCTCAATTACATTAGATTCTCCTCGATAATCATAACCCCAAACATTTTCAATAATTTCATCTCTGGTTAATACTTTACGGGGATTAGATATCAAATACTTAAGTAACTCAAACTCTTTCATGGTCAGATCAATAGTACGACCATCTCGAATTGCCTGACGGGTAGATAAATCTAAAATTAATTCTCCAAATCTTAACTGTTGTTTGACATCTACTGTCGGCTGCAAATAAATATTAATTAAACTAAGCAATTCCTCTCGATTGTATGGCTTTAATAAATAATCATCTGCTCCTGCTTCCAAACAAGCCACTCTTTCTTCTACAGCTTCTGTTTCTACTAACATTAAAATGGGGATTCGCTTGCCTCTTTGTCTCAACTGACGACAAAAACTTATTCCCAATTCTCCCATCCAAGAACGTTCTACAACTACCATTACGGGTTCTAGTTCTTCAAGTGTCTGCCAGTTTTGATGAGCTTGTTCCACAATGGGATAGTATCCAGCCCCCTGAAGGTCAATGCTGGCTTGTTGAGCAAACAAGCGATCAGTCAGTAATAATACAGATGGATGAGTATTAGGGATTGGGGGAGCGGTAGTCATATCATTTACCATTTACTGTTCAATGTTTAATGTTAAGGTAATTCTACAGAAGTAGGTTTGGCAATGTGAGGTAATCCCCAACCTAATTTTTCCCTTAAAATGCGGAAAAATTCTGGCGGTTGCAAGCGAATAAATCGCGCTTTATAAATTGATTTTTCAATGTGAATGCAATCGTCAGGCAGAATATAACAACCACCATTACCATCTACTACCATGACCATACGATTGGGAGTAGCGGGAAAAACCTTCACTGCTTCGCGATCGCTAAACACTAAAGCACGGGATGCTAGAGAATGGGGACAAATGGGAGCTAACTGAAACACTGGCACTTCTGGAGTAACTACAGGACCTCCTGCACTAAGAGAATAAGCAGTAGAACCAGTAGGAGTTGAGATAATAATCCCATCGGCAGCAATATCTATAGGAGCGTGTTGACCAATTTGAATTTCAAAATGACACATACTGGTGAGGGGTTCCCGATGTAGCACCATCTCATTTAAACTTAATGCTTCCCATAGCAAAACTTCGTTACGAAATACCCTGACTGTTAACATCGAACGTTCTTCGATTTCATAATCTTGAGTCATTAATTTATCAATTGCTTCAGGTACATGATTAAGATACGTTTCGGTTAAGAAACCCATATGACCTGTATTAATTGTCAGTAAGGGAATTCCACAGGGGGCAAGCTGTCTGCAAGCAGATAAAACTGTTCCATCTCCTCCTAAAACCACCGCAAAAGCTAAATCGCTATTAAAATCGGGCGGTGTCAATTGTTCGATACGAGTATGGCATACGGGGCTGCCAGGGGTCGAGTACTCTAATATACCTCCGACTCCGGTTGCTGTAAGTACATTCCAACCACAAGCTACAAACTTTGCTTCAATTTCCGATGCTACCTTGCAAGCTATGGGTTTAATATCGTTATAGATAATGCCGGCTTTTGGCTTTGGCACGACTAACTTTTTATCCTTTTATTTATGTAAATTTTTGGTTTTATCTTACCAGAACTGACAATATTTCTGTATTCAGCCTTGATTTTAATTATCTTGTAATATGTTCCCTTGCTAATAAATAAGCCCCTCATCATGAGGAGCTATTGATATTATTAAACAGTTTGATGCTCTAAAGAAATTACAGTGCGTTACCGCGAGGTAATACTTCTTCAGGGAATTCAAAGTTTTGATGTGGTTGGTCTTGAGTTGCCATCCAGGCTCTAAGACCTTCGTTGAGCAGGATGTTTTTGGTATAAAAAGTTTCAAACTCAGGATCTTCGGCCGCTCGCAACTCTTGTGAGACGAAATCATACGCCCGCAAGTTTAAGGCAATGCCGATAATCCCAATGCTTGCCATCCATAATCCCGTGACGGGTACAAACAGCATGAAGAAGTGTAGCCAACGTTTGTTGGAGAAAGCAATCCCAAAAATCTGTGACCAGAAACGGTTAGCTGTCACCATACTATAGGTTTCTTCGGCTTGAGTGGGTTCAAACGCACGGAAGGTGTTAGCTGTTCCGCCATCATCAAACAGCGTGTTTTCCACGGTTGCCCCATGAATCGCGCAGAGTAATGCTCCCCCTAATACCCCCGCTACTCCCATCATGTGGAAGGGATTGAGGGTGAAGTTATGGAATCCTTGGACAAATAGGATGAAACGGAAGATTCCCGCTACTCCTAAGCTGGGTGCAAAGAACCAGCTGGATTGTCCTAGTGGATAGAGCAAGAATACGGAAACAAACACGGCAATCGGTGCCGAAAAGGCGATCGCATTATAAGGGCGAATTCCGACTAAGCGTGAAATTTCAAACTGTCTGAGCATGAACCCGATCAGGGCAAAGGCACCGTGCAGGGCGATAAATGCCCATAAGCCACCGATTTGGCACCAACGGGTGAAACTCCAACCTGCTTCTGGTCCCCATAAAAACAACAGGGAATGTCCCATGCTGTCGGCGGGGGTTGATGCCGCTACGGTGAGGAAGTTACAGCCTTCGAGGTAAGAAGATGCCAACCCGTGGGTGTACCAGCTGGTTACAAATGTGGTGCAGGTTAGCCATCCTCCGATTGCCATGTAGGCACAGGGGAAAAGCAGAATTCCTGACCATCCTACGAA
>JBHJNX010000097.1:0-42424 GCA_050330335.1 Pleurocapsa sp.
AGGAGCTATTATCGCGATCGCCACTGGTGGCACGTCGGGGAAAATTAAATTTGCCCTACACAATTTATCTACGCTAACAGCATCGGTAATTGGATTTTGTGACTATTTTCAAACTGAAACTATTAATTTTTTTTGTTTGTTACCCCTGTATCATGTAAGCGGTTTAATGCAGTTTTTTCGCTCTTTTTTAACTGGAGGAAAGTTAGAAATTACTGACTATAAACTTCTTAAAAAAAATATTGCATCTCTTCCCATTTACCGAGATTTTTTTATTTCTCTAGTTCCCACTCAATTACAATTTTTTCTAGAATCTAACCCCCAGTGGCTGGCTGAATTTTCAACAGTTTTAATTGGAGGCGCGCCAGCAAGGCGATCGCTTTTAGCAAGAGCTAGAGAATATCGTATTCCTTTGGCACTTACTTATGGCATGACGGAAACTGCTTCTCAAATTGCTACTCTTAAACCCGATGATTTTTTACAAGGTAATAATAGTAGTGGCAGAGTTTTACCCCACGCCCACATTAAGATTTTAAACGATCAAAATTCAACTGGAGATAGAGTAGGTTTAATTCAAATTGAGGCTGATTCTTTGTGCTTAGGTTATTATCCTCAATTATTTTCTACTACTAAAACTTTAGTTACTGACGACTTAGGCTACTTAGACGAGGAGGGTTATTTATATGTAGTTGGTAGAAATAGTCACACTATTATTACGGGGGGCGAAAAGGTGCTTCCTGTTGAAGTAGAAATAGCAATTATGGCAACTAAATTAGTTAAAGAAGTATGTATAATTGGCATTCAAGATAATAAATGGGGACAGATAGTTACGGCTTTATATATCCCCCTAAAACCTGATTACAATGGTGACTTAATTAAACAGCAACTACAGGCAAAAATTGGTAAGTATAAAATTCCCAAATATTGGATTGCAGTCGATCGCTTGCCTTATAGCGATCGCGGCAAAATAGATTATCAACAAGTTAACTTGATCGCTCAAGATTGGCTGTCAAAACCACTTTAATTAACTTGTAATATCAACTAAGCAATATTTTTTCTACGAAGTTTTCCGAGGAAAAAAGTGACTGCTCCAATAGATAATAAAGAAATAGTTTGAGGTTCGGGAATTTCAAGTTGATTTTGATTAGATATTACCAAAGTATTTGGCAAAGAACTTACTCTAACTTGATAGGCTAATTCAATGTTACTAGGTCTTTCTTCCACCCAAGAAACAGTTTTTGTTTCGATAATTTCCAGAAAATCTATATTTTCTTCCGGTGTCAACAAGTTTTTTATACTCATTAAATTATCTTCAGAAATTAAGGTATTAAGAGGAACACTACTGTTGTTAGTAGAATTAGCACTTAAAGTTATGTCATCAATATCAAATTTTTTATCAACCACATTGAGTGATTGTATTACTGTATCTCCCACTGTATAAGATAATCCCGTGCCGTCAAAAAATAATTCAAAATCAACCTCTTGATTGTTTTTCGATAGAAATTGTTCTTTCGGCACAGATTTGACATCATTAGATTGCTCCTCACAAGCTGTCAAAAAAATAGCCGCTATTGCTAAAGCAAAAGATAATAAAATTTTAGACCAGTACATCATAAATAACTACTTACTAATTAAGCCTTGTATTAACTTTTCATATACCATAGTGATTATACTGGTTAGGCAATATTTTATATCTACATTTTAAGATGTATTCATCAAAGCTTTGCAAAGATCATGGTATTGTATAAAGTTAAGTTAAAGTGACAATATTTTTGTCGAATTAATACCTAAATTGATTTTAAATTCATGATATCTTTATGAAGATATGGCAAGTAGATTTTTATTATTTTCCTGTCGAACCAAAACAATGGGAATTAGTAATATGCACTGATGATGTCAAACTCATTTATCTAGCTAATTGTCCTAATTCTCAAGCTAATAGTGAATGGTTAGAACGACAATTTGTTGCCGCCTCTGAAGGACAACTTCCCGATTTAATTCAAGTATTTCGTCCTCAAGCATTGGGTTTAATAACCATAGCTGCTAATCAATTAAAGATTGCTGTAGAAGCCACTAGACATACTCCAGCATTAAAAAATCTTGTTGTCCAACGGGCCAAAGAAAATGCTCACAACAACCGTTTTCCCAACTATAATCCTCTAGCAATCGATCGCCCTCCTCCCCAACCCTTACCAGAAAACCTCTGGGGAGAAGAATGGCAAATTGCCAATATTGCCGCAGGAGAAATAGTAGAATTATTTTGCGATCGCCCGTTACCAATTAAAAACATTCCCGAAGCTTTTGATCCCTTAAATTTGGGAATTGCTTCTAACGTGCCTATTCCCGGAATAGTAGTCTATGGTGGGAGAAATTCTCTGGTTTTAGCTCGCTGGATTGAACAACAAAAACCCGTTTTTTTGAAATACATTCCCACAGAAGTAGAACGATCTGGAGGATTGATTTTAGAAACAGGATTAGTAGACCGTTGGATTTTTAATACTTTTGAAAGTCAAGATGTCGCACGAATTGCCGCAGACTACGAAGACAAAAAACAACAAAGTAAAAATCTCCATTTTCTATTAATTCAACCCGATCGCTCTGGCATGACCTACACGGGATTCTGGTTACTCAAAGAAGTCGATTGAACAAGGAAAGATAAATATTAAATGGTAAATGTTAAACGTTAAATGATAAATGTTAAATGATAAATGTTAAATGTTAAATCAAGTGTTGATAACAGAAAATAAAATAGAAGTCAGTAAATTGCAATGGTTTTATCGTGCCACAGAAGTACCAAGCGACAAACCTCCCGTCCTCTTATTGCATGGTTTACCCGCTCATAGTTATACCTGGCGGGGAGTGATGAATTGTTTAGCCGATCTCGGTTATCGAGCGATCGCTCCAGACTGGATTGGCTCTGGCTTTTCTGCTAAACCAGACCGCAGGGATTTTCCCTACACTCCTGAAGCATTTTTAACTGCTCTGGGAGACTTAATCGCCGCCCTGAAACTAGAAAAATTTTATCTCATCGTTCAGGGATTTTTAGGTTCAGTTGGAATACAGTATGCCTTAGAGCATCCTGAACAAATAGAGCGAATGGTAATTTTGAACGCACCTTTAACTGGAGATGCTAAACTCCCTTGGGTAATGAAACAGCTAAGTCTTCCTTTCGTGGGAGATATGATGACTCAAGACCCCTTATTAGTAGATCGCACCCTAGAAAAAGGTAGTGGTTTTGTAGTTGCCGATAGGGACTTAGATGTACTGCGTAAGCCATTTTTACAAAGTTCCTCTGTAGGTAGAGCTTTAATGATGACTCTCAAACAACTACAATTAAAGAAAACCACGGCCCAGATCGAAACGGGTTTGAGTCAATGGGATAAACCAACCTTAATTCTGTGGGGAGCAGCAGATCCCTGGTTGGATACAACAGGAGTTAAACAACTGGAAACTTCTCGCCCTAACATAGAAACAATAGAACTACCAGAAGCCAAACATTATCCCCAAGAACATTGGTATAAGGAAATTACAGAAGAGATCGGACAATTTTTTCGCCGTCAAGTTTTGTAAAGGTGCTGATTTCTTGAGAAAATCAAAAATAAGTAACAGAGAATATTTTGAGAAAATATGAAAATCTTTCGCTCGATTCTACCTTTAATATTAGTTCTAGTGACCACTTTGTTGGTTAGTTGTGGAAGTCCTACCGCTTCTGCACCACCGACTTACACCCCCGAAAAATTACAAAAGATCGAAACCTATCGCATTCCCGTTGACATTGCCCAGCAAAGGCTGTCTAAATTAGGCAAGTTAATTGACGAAGAAGATTGGGTAGATACTGAAAGCTTTATTCATGGTCCTTTGGGTTTAATCAGACGAGATATGACTTATCTTTCTAACGCTCTTTTACCAGAAGATCAAACCAAAGCAACAGAATTAGCTAAAGATATTTTCAGACATTTTGAAGATATTGATATGGCAGCTAAAAATAACGACTATCAGGCTGCAATCCGCGAATATAAGGAAGTAGTTTCTGATTTCGATCTTTATCTCCAATTAATTCCCAATGCCAAAGGGACGGCATAATTAAAAGCTTCCTGTAAGGGCGATCGCCCTTACAAGTTCTCACGAATAAATCATGAATCAGAAAATTGTCATTATTGGTTGTGGAATTATTGGAGCGGCGATCGCTTATGAACTGAGCTTAATTAAAGGACTGAAAATCACCGTCATTGAACAAAGCCAAAAACCTGCTTCTGCTTCCACTGGTGCGGCTTTAGGAGTCTTGATGGGTATTATCAGCCACAAAAAACAAGGGCGGGGATGGCGACTTAGAGAAACTAGCATTCAACGTTATGGTAGTCTGATATCAGAATTAGTAGCCCAAACTGGTATTGACATTCCCGTCAACCATCTAGGAATTGTCAAAATTTTATTTGCAGCAGATAATGTAGAAAAATGGCACAAACTCCAAAAAGTGCGTGCTTCTCAGGGCTGGAGACTAGAAATGTGGGATTTAGAACATCTTCATCAACAATGTCCCCAAATTAATTTAGATAATAACCAAATTATCGGTGCGGTTTATTCTCCTCAAGACCAACAAATTAATCCCACCAAACTTACTGAAGCCTTGGTAATGGCAGCAACTCAAAACGGTGCAGAGTTTCATTTTGGAGTTAAATGTCACGATTTTGAGAGACAAAACATAGAAGATAATTTAGCTCGTTGCGATCGCTTGAAAACTACTGCCGGAGAGATGGATTCAGACTATGTAATTATCTCTGCTGGTTTGGGTTCAACTCCTTTAACTGCTGCTTTACAGCAAGCAATAGATATTCGTCCTGTACTCGGACAGGCATTAAAATTTAAACTAGATAATTATTTGGGCAAACCAGACTTTCAACCAGCCCTTACAGGAGATGATATACATATCGTTCCCTTAAATAATCGAGAATATTGGCTTGGTGCAACGGTAGAATTTCCTTCTGATACGGGAGAAGTAATTGCTGACGCTAATTTATTAGCAACAGTAAAAAATAAAGCGATCGCTTTTTGTCCCGCTCTAGCCGATGCTACTATCTTAGAAATCTGGTCTGGTAAACGCCCACGCCCCGAAGGAATTACCGCCCCTATTATCGGTCATTTACCTCAATACAATAATGTCATCTTGGCTACCGCTCACTACCGCAACGGTGTCTTACTCGCTCCTGCTACGGCTTTAGAAATTAAATCCCTAATTATGAATAAATTTTCTTAATAATTTGGTGTTGTATTGATCGAGATCGCAGCCAGAGAGTTTTTGAAATGACAAATTATAGTTGTTTAGCTTTATCGATTGAGTATTGATATTATGAAACAACTAGTTAAAATCATGCTAACAGCGATCGCTCTAGCTATGGCAATAGTAACCCATGTTGGAGAAACCGTTAGTTTTACACCAGAAGATTTACAATTACTCAAACAACTCGCTTGCGCAGAAACAGGCGATCGCTTCAGATTAGAACCATCATTACCAGAAACTCTAGCAATCTATAGTTGGGATTTGTCTCAACAACAAATAGACTCTGCATATACTGAAGCAGTACAAATTCAAATTCAATCCGATCGAGAAACAGCAACGAAAGTCAAAAAATTTTGTGCTGAATTAAATTCATAAATGAATTGAACGTAAAGCGCGGCAGTCCCTAATCTACTTCGCTGAGATTAGGGAAGCATAGCGCACAAATCAAGGGGTTTGATGCCCCGAAGATTTGTCACTCAGTTCGCTGAGTTCATAGAGTATTTTGACCTAAATCAATTAAATAGCGTTGCTTATATCACTAGACAATCCAAGCTCAAATTCCTCTTCTAAAATAACGTTCAAATCAAGCTCAATACCGAACTGATTTAAAACTTCTAAGCTATTTTCGACAGTTTTAATTTGAGTAGCTGTTGCAGTATTCATAATTCACTCTCCTGAGTTTTTAAGATTATTCTTGATTTTTAATTAGCCTTTAATGGCTCTAAAACTTGTTTAAGCTCTTCGTCGGAAATATAGTCTCCAGGCGGGGGACTAAAACACATTAGGGCTGTTTCGTAACAAGCTCGTGCTATACGAGTCCGTTCAGAAGGAGAAAGACTCGCCACCATCAAGACGTTGTCATCTACGTGTTGGGCATCAGCACCAATGGCACTATGCACCCGCAGACATCGAACAGCATTAACTTGGGGTGGTAGTAAAGCTTCTACTTTTTGGATATATTCTTCGTCAATGCCCAAAGACAGACGTTCCATAGTATAGGTGTAGCCTACAATATCAATAGGATTGTCATCTTGTGCGCTACGAGCAAAGTAATCCATCAAAGCCACCGCAGCAGCAGGAACAAGAGTTTTAACTACCGCCTCTGCATCATATCCAAGAGACTGGATATCTTTTAAAGCCAGTAGATCGTGACCTGTTTCTTCTGCGGCTTTCTCTAAAGCCCATTTTTCTAAGTCAAAACGACCATTAGCAGCAAAGCCTTTGGCTGCATCTTTTAATAGATTTGGAATAGGGGATGTCTGATGATAAGCACCAGCCAATCGCCAGAGCCAACGTGAGGGAGTTAGTGCTGGGGGTCTAATAGTAGACTGTATAGCATATTTAGCTGCTGCGATCGCCGTATCCAATAGCTTACGAGTGGTAGTCATACTGCCACTATGGGTCATTGGTTGAGAAAAGGGATCGTCAGGTGACTGAGGTTGATATAACCAAGCACGAGCTTCAGTTGCTACTACTACTTTACCTGGAGCAATTTGCGCCCATTCAGCACAAGAAACCTCTATTGGCTTTTGTGCAACATTTATGTTATTGTTATTAGCCATAACATAATCAAAAAATAAGTCATTACGTACTTGCGGTTAAGCTCATTTGCTTGCAGGCATATGAATATCAAACCGCATTTATTTTTTGTCGATCATCAAGCAAATTTATACGCAAAAAATTCAAATATATCGACCAAAAAGACTATAGTAAATGTCTACTTTAGATCTGAATTTAGAATAAAGTTATAGTCATCAACTAAAATTTTTATTGGGAATAACTATAACAAGGAAAAAAATTGCTTGAGAATCAATTTATCACTAAGCTTTATGACCAAGCTTTAAAGTTACATTACAAGTATTAAATATTTTTAAAATAATTAGCATCCGAAAGTTTACTGAAATTGATTAAATTTACTAATTAATTATCAATTAACTGCCCTTAAGTTATTTAAAATATTCAAGTCTGAGCCAGGAATATGTAAAAATACTGAAATTAACAAAAGTTTACTTTAGTTAAATTTTAACTGGGTATTGTTACTTAAACAGGGACCGAATTTATTATTCCATAAATTATCAAAATTATCGTCAGCTACACTCGATCTAGATATAATCAACCCGATTCAATTGTTACCATTGCCATGAAAATCGGCTCATTTAAATTATTTAACCGTACTAACTGGGGTTTATCAGTGATGGATCTCTATATTATTAGAGAGCTAATTTCCCCGTTTATTTTTGGCATGGGTGTATTTACATCTCTAGGATTATCGATTGGAGCAGTATTTGAGTTGGTTAGGGAAGTTGCCGAATCGGGATTACCGATTGAAATTGCCTTTAAAATTCTCTTGCTGAAAATGCCTGAGTTTATTGTGTTGGCTTTTCCCATGTCTATTTTGCTTGCTAGTATGATGGCTTATAGCCGTCTTTCTAGTGATAGCGAATTAATTGCTTTACGCAGCATTGGAGTTAATATTTACCGTTTAATTTTACCAACAATAATTTTTAGTTTATTAATTGTTATTCTTACTTTTTTAATTGATAATTTTGTAGTTCCTGCGGCTAATTATGAAGCAAAAATAACTTTAGAAAAAGCTTTAGATAAACCCAAACCAACATTTAAAACTGAAAATATTTTATTGCCACAATACGAATCTGTAGAAATAGAAAAAAATTATAGCAAGAAAGTAATGACTCGGTTATTTTATGCCGAAGAATTTGATGGCGATCGCATGAAAAATATTACTGTTTTAGATCGTAACCAGCGTTCAGTCAGTCAAATTATTACTGCTAGTTCTGCTCAATGGAATGTCTCAGAAAATATTTGGGATTTTTATAATGGTACTATTTATTTAATTAGTATAGATGGTGAATATCAAAATATAGTGAGATTCCAACATCAACAATTGGCTTTACCTCAAACTGCATTTAATTTGGCAAAGCAAACAAGAAAACCAGAAGAAATGAATATTTTTCAGGCTAGAGAATATTTAAAAATTATCAAACTAGGTGGTTCGGAAAAAAACATCCGTAAAGTTCAGGTGAAAATTCAAAGCAAAATATCTTTACCATGTATTTGTTTGGTGTTCGCTTTAATTGGTTCGGCTTTAGGTGCTAAACCTCAAAATTCTGGTAGAGCTACTAGTTTTGGAATTTGTATTGGCTTGATTTTTAGTTATTATCTTTTATCATTCATTTGTGAATCTTTGGGTATTGCTGGGGTTTTAACTCCTGTTTTGGCAGCTTGGCTACCTAATATTTTAGGATTAAGTGCATCTGGTTATCTCTTAGCCAAAGCAACTAATTATTAATTATTCAACTTAAATTAACCAACTAACCGCTAACTACTTCGTAAATAAAATTGAGAGTTGCCCAATTACGAACATCTAAAGCATAAACGTCAGTATTAGAACTAATAATATTACTAGCTACAGAACTAGCTATGTGTAAATCCTGTAGTATAGTTTTAATTGCTGCTAGTGGTTGAGGAATATTCAGTACTTGTTCACGGTCTAATTGGAGATTTTGCTGGGTTGCTAAATTAGTTAGAGTTTTAGTGAAAGGTTGGACTGAAAAAATAGTATAAACTGCGGTGATTCCAGTTAAATCAGAAACTTTCCACTTCCAAGAATCTTCTGATTCGGGGACGAGTAATTCTGTTTGAGGAGCGATCGCAATATCTTTTAACTTAGCTTTAGCAGTTTCGGTTTCCGATTCTAAGGGAGTGTAGAGGGCAAAAACATTACTATCAGCATCAATCCCGAACAATATTGCATATAAAGGGCGATCGCTTTGGTTACTTAAGGAAAACCTAATATGAGAGCCATTAGTTAGTGCCGGTACGAAAGAATTAGCTTCTACAGGAAGAAGAGTAGCTTTATTGCCAGTAGTTTCTACTGTAGGTGATGATAGTGTAGCGCGCTGCAAAAATGATGCCTGATTTTTATCCAGCAATTCTAAAGTTGCTCCTACGGGTAAACCAGAAGAAAATTCATTAGTAGTTAATTCCAGCCATTTAGCTGCCAAAAGATTATTAAATTGAGGATTTAAACGGGCGATCGCCGATTTGACTGCTTCATTACTCGCTCCCGTAGTTTTCGAGATTAATACTCCACCTACAGAAAACAATCCATAGCTGGGAGAAGGGATTTCGGTTTCTAATGCAGGATTAGTAATTTTACCTAATAAGCAATCGGCATTTTGTTCTCCTGCCATCACCACAGAGGTTACGGCATTAATATTAGCTATAGCACTGGTGGCATCTACTCGTTCGATTCTCTGAAAATTAGGATCTAAAGCCAGAATTAGCCCCAAATCGCGGTCTAAAACTCGAATGGATTCTTTAACTAATTCTCCTACTTGAATCCTTGTGCTAGGGTGTACCTCTCTATCTAAAGGTTGAGCTTTAGCAATAAACCCTTCTCGCGATTTGATTTGTAGGGGAATTAAATTATCTAAATTAGAGTTAGATATTAAATTTACACAAGAATTAATCCCATAACTATTAAGAATGGTGGCTGGTAAACCAATCAGCTTGAGTTCTAAGCTATTATTGGCGATCGCGCTGACTACTCCTTCGGCACTAAGAGAATCGCTAACGGTCATATAATAAGCAATAGATGGTTTATCGGTACTGTTGATAGTGGGTTGTTGCTGCTTGCCCATGACTTGTTCTACTGTTTCTGCGGTACGCTGTAATGCTACTTGTACCTTGCTACTGGGGGTAATTTGCCACAGATATTGCGTGAGAGCATAGCTAAACAACCCCGCGCTAAACCCATCCCACTGTCCTTCAGCTGCAACTTGATTTTTACCAGCCGCCGAAAGTACTACTCCGGGAATTGATAACAGGCGTTTAGCAGGTTTGAGTCCCTGTGAAGCAAATTTAGACTGTAGCTGTTCACGAAAGGCTAATTCTTGTGGGTTGGGGCGTTCGGCAAATTCTGCCCTAGAACGAATCTTAAAATTTCCCCTCAACTGTTGGGGACTGTTATTAAAACTAGTATCGAGAACAATAGTAAGCTTATTGGTAGAGAGGGACTGTGCTAATAATAGTAAGGTATCTTCTAGAAGATCGTTACCAGCAGCAGCAGTTTTAGTAGAAAAAACTCCATCTACGGGAACTAAACTATTAACTAATTTGTAAGTGTCTGCTTCTAATGTACCTTTAGCTGCTACACCGTCCACTGCTAGGGGCATTTTAACCTGAGAACCATAACCACTAAAGTGAAACAAAACTACATCATCGCTTTGAGCTTGTTGGCTAAGATGTTCGACAAAAGCGGTTTCAATATTTTCTCTAGTTGCGGCGCGATCGCTCAAAACCATAATATCTTGAGCATTAAAGCCAAAACGATTGACTAGTAGTTCTTTTTGCAGTTCGAGATCTGTCAGACAACCATGAAGACTTTGTTGGGGATATTTATTAATTCCTACCAGTAAAGCTAACTTGCGGTTGGTACTTGCTGCTAAAGTCTGCAAATAATTTTTGACCGCAGGTGCTAATCGGTTATTCTCTTCTAAAGAAACAATTCCTGCTTCGCTGACTCCCAAAGCAAAGAGAGATAATCCAGCTTGTTGTAAAAAAGTTCGGCGATCTAGTCTCATATCAGCCACTAGCTTTTAGATATCAGCTATTAGCCTATCAGGTATAGCCAATATTTGGTGTAAAAAACAAAAACAGTTATTGGTTAAACATCTCCGAGATTATCGGCTTTTTTTTTCTGCGTCGGCGATGTCTCAAACGTTTAATCAGCAACAGACTATAAAAATATGTCAAGCCTGCGGCGATCGCCCCGACCACAAAACAACCAGTCAATAGAGTTAGGACAAACGACAAACCTAGTTCGCGAAACGATTCTAAAGAATTAAAATCTAATGGTACTATTGTTCTAATTTCTTCTGTACCTAAAAGCAATTTGCCTATTTCATAATTAAAAACAAAAATTGGGACGTAAGTCAAAGGATTGCTCACCCAGGTAGCGGCAGCAGCAGCAACTTTACTACCTTTAAATAAAGCAGCTAAAAAAACGCCAATTAAAGTTTGTAATCCTAACAAAGGAAAAAACCCTGCAAAAACTCCCATTGCCAAGCCAGTAGCGATCGCCTTGGGCTTTCCCCGTAAGCGTATCAACCTTAAATAAGTGAGGCGAGAACGTCTGACGAGCCAAGAGCGGTTTCGCCGATGTTGTTGCTTCGGGTTATGTCTGGGGAAAGTTAAAACATTTGATAAATCCGAAGTATTTTTGGGGTAGGATCGGCTCATTCACGATATTTAGATAAATTTAGTCAACTCTTCTTGTTATTAATGCTACACAACAAACCTAACAAAAGAAAAGCGATCGCCATCGGCGGCGAGGGATAATCAAAGGTAAAACTACTTATTTTTGGTTACTTACCAATTTGTTACTTTATTTTACCAGTTTGGTGATTATTTTTGTAATGTCAATAATTCAGGGAGACACCATAGTTGCGATCGCGACAGCCATAGTACCCCAACAGGGAAGCGTAGGGATAGTTCGTCTATCTGGGGAAACAGCAGTTACCATTGCCCGCAGTTTATTTGATGCGGCAGGAAAACCAGCCTGGAAAAGTCACCGCATTCTCTATGGTTACATACGTCATCCAGATACCAAGCAGATAGTAGATGAAGGATTGCTGTTATTGATGCTGCAACCGCGCTCTTTTACCCGCGAAGATGTAGTGGAGTTTCACTGTCACGGGGGGATTATTGCGGTACAACAGGTTTTACAATTGTGTTTATCTCAAGGGGCGAGATTAGCTCAACCTGGGGAATTTACCTTCAGGGCTTTTCTCAATGGCAGAATCGATCTCACTCAAGCTGAAAGTATTGCCGAATTAGTGGGCGCGCAATCTACTGCTGCTTCTGAGGCAGCTTTAGCAGGGTTACAGGGTAAATTAGCCCATCCCATTCGTCAGTTACGAGCTACTTGTTTGGATATTTTAGCTGAAGTAGAAGCCAGAATCGATTTTGAAGAAGATTTACCTCCCTTAGACGAAGAAGAAATTGCCCGTCGCTTGACAGAGGTTTTACAACAGGTAGGGGAAATTTTAGCTACCGCAGATCGGGGGGAATTACTTAGAAACGGTTTAAAAGTGGCGATCGTCGGTCGTCCAAATGTGGGAAAATCTAGTTTATTGAATGCTTGGAGTAAAAGCGATCGCGCTATTGTCACTAATTTGCCTGGAACGACTCGCGATATAATTGAATCTACTTTAGTGGTTGGGGGCATTCCGATTCAAGTATTGGATACGGCAGGTATTAGAGACACTACAGATACAGTAGAACAAATTGGTGTAGAGCGATCGCGCCATGCAGCTGAATCTGCGGATTTGATTTTACTGACTATTGATGCGGCGGCGGGTTGGACATCAGAAGAAGAGATAATTTACCAGCAGGTTAAACATCGCCCGTTAATTTTAGTTATTAATAAAGCAGACTTATCTGAACCACAATTAGTTTCCTATCCTCCAGAAATTAAGCAAGTAGTTGTTACTGTAGCCGCCAATAACCAAGGCATAGATAACTTAGAAACCGCAATTTTAGCATTAGTTCAAACTCAAAAAATTAATGCCACTAATTTAGATTTAGCTATCAATCAAAGACAGGCGGCAGCACTTACCAGAACCCAAGCATCTTTAACACAAGTGCAACACACTATAGAGAATAATTTACCCTTAGACTTTTGGACGATCGACCTCAGAGGGGCAATTCAAGCATTGGGAGAAGTTACAGGAGAAGAAGTGACTGAATCGGTTTTAGACCGCATTTTTAGCCGTTTTTGTATTGGTAAATAGGCAATTATCTACTGTTGATTGCCTGTAAGTTGCTGCTGATTTTCTTAACTTGCGATCGATGGACTAAAGATGATTTAAAGTTAATTAAAAACTATTTATTTAACGTTGACACCTAAGAAGGTAACTATGAATATAACCAAGACTAAACGTTTATTTTCTTTGATTTCCCATCGAGTTTTAATTTTAACTATTGCCACTGTAGTCAGTTTAAGTTTTTGGGTGATGCCTGGTTGGAGTGCTGACTATAATAAACAATTCTTGACTGATTCGGATTTTTCTCACCAAGATTTGACTGACGCTAGTTTTGACCATACTAATTTACGGGGTAGCGATTTTAGTTATTCTAATGTTGCAGGAGTCAGATTTTTTGGGGCTAATTTAGCTGGGGTTAATTTTGAAGGTGCAGATTTACGCAACGCCGATTTAGAGTCTACTCGTATGACTCGCGCTAATTTAACTAATGCCGTTTTAGAAGGGGCATATATGACCAACGTTATGTTACAAGGGGCAACTATTGACGGTGCCGATTTTAGTAATGTATTACTACGTCCTACCACAGAAAAAGAATTATGCGCGATCGCCACTGGAACTAATCCTACTACAGGACGTAAGACTAAAGATACATTGTACTGCCCTTAATTTATTCCTCACTTCATAGCTCTTAGCTTGAGATAAATCCTCCAAGAAAAAAGGTCTTCCTTCAGTTGTTTCAAGTTAAATAACGAGGGAAGATATTTAAAAAAATAAGACTGAGATTTCTATCGAAAGTTGAATTGCCAAAGTCTGTTAATAGTTATATCAGTTGATAATCTTGAATAAATAGTTACATTTTTTTACAAATAATGATAAACTCTATAGTATTGAATTGCTTTATTGTGAAAATAAGCATGAGTAAGTCTGCATTTACATGGCTAATAATTAATTTTTAACCTTCAATCTCATTTTTCTTTAATATGACTATGTGCAGATACTCATATAAGAGCAAAATGTGTTAAACCTATTTAAGTAGGGTTGGGTCAATCAATTACAAGAAATCTGCTGGTGTTTTTTCTAGCTAGATACTTGTTTTCAACTAAATGTAATCAGAATATCTTACTCAAAGATAGAAGTTTTTGGATTTAGGTCATAAATAACAATAAGTTGAACAATTAAGTCGAACAGAGTTCCAAATTTAACGGACAACTGCTGTTGGAATGTTCTATATATTTGCTGCGATCAGTGAAGTCAACATTAGCTTGCTTGGCTCGTCTCGTGCAGAAACAAATTGACTATTTCCAAAACAACCTACAAAAAAGTAGAACCAAAAATTGTATTTAGGCAAACATTAATGAGTCAAATTAAAGCTAAATTCGTAGCCAATAACACGACATTTAGAGTGGAAGGTTATGAAAAAATCGAGTACAATCTTTTGTTTGTAGAAGGTGTATTTAATACTAAAAACCGAGAACTTGCTGATAGCTACGAAAAGTTTGGACGCTGTTTGATGGTAGTAGATGCTAACGTTCATCATCTCTACAAAGATCAGATCGCGGCGTACTTTAAGCATTACAACATTGATCTGACAGTATTTCCAATTATTATTACTGAATTAGATAAAAGTTTGCGTACTTTAGAAAAAATCGTCGATGTTTTTGCCGATTTTGGTTTAGTGCGTAAAGAACCAGTCTTGGTAGTGGGAGGCGGTTTAATTACAGATGTAGCAGGTTTTGCCTGTGCTAGTTATCGTCGTAGCAGCAACTATATCCGCATTCCCACAACAATGATTGGTTTGGTGGATGCTAGCGTAGCGATTAAAGTAGCGGTCAATCATAAGAAACTCAAGAATCGCCTTGGGGCCTATCATGCCTCGAAAAAAGTAATCCTGGACTTTTCTTTTTTACGCACCTTACCAACTGCCCAGGTGCGCAATGGTATGGCAGAATTAGTCAAAATTGCTGTAGTGGCGCACCGCGAGGTATTTGAGCTTTTAGAAAAACACGGTAAAGAACTACTGGAAACCCGTTTTGGCTATCTCAATGGCAATGAAGAAATCAAGGAAATCGGACGTAAAGTAACTTACGAAGCGATTAAAAAAATGCTGGAGTTGGAAGCACCCAATCTACACGAACTAGATTTAGATCGGGTAATTGCTTACGGACATACCTGGAGTCCTACCTTTGAACTTACTCCCGAAATTCCTCTCTATCACGGTCATGCAGTCAATATTGACATGGCACTATCTGCTACTTTAGCAGCCATACGCGATTATATTACCACTGAAGATCGCGATCGCATTTTGACCACCATGCACAAGATCGGGCTAGCGTTAGATAACCCTGTTTTAGATATCGACTTATTGTGGAAAGCTAGTGAATCCATTACCCAAACCAGAGATGGTTTACTCCGCGCCGCAGTCCCTAAGCCCATTGGTACTTGTTATTTCATTAACGATTTAAAGCGAGAAGAGTTAGAACAAGCCCTAGCTGAACATCGACGTATTTGCGCCGATTATCCCGATGCAGGATTGGGTACGCAAGTATACATGAACGATGGCAAAGAAGAATCAACAGCAGAATTGTTAGTAGGGAGCGTGTAATGGTGGTAAGTAGGGCAAAAAAGAAAACTGCCAGACCCGTAACTCCCTTGGGAATTCTAGTCCAGCAGCTAGAACATATTTTAAACGCGGCTAAAACCGAGTCGATTTCGACCGAATTTAAAACATCCTTGGACAAAGCATATCACTTAGCCGCAGGAATTGACCCCTATTTAGAAGACTGCACTACTTCTGAATCGGCAGCACTAGCTAATCTGACCAAGAAAACTCAAGAAGAAGACTGGAGTAAGCATTTTGCTGATGGTGCGACAGTTCGGGCCTTAGAACAAGAAATGCTTTCAGGGCATATTGAGGGACAACTGTTAAAAATGCTCGTTTCTCTGAGTAAATCCAAGCAAGTTCTAGAAATCGGGATGTTTACAGGATATTCTGCCTTAGCGATCGCCGAGGCTTTGCCTGATGACGGCTGCGTTGTCACCTTGGAGGTAGATGATTACGTAGCCCAGTTTGCTCAAGAGTGTTTTACTGCTTCCCCTCACGGTAAAAAAATTGAGGTGAAAGTAGCTCCCGCACTAGAAACCATGAAAAACCTCGCTGAAGAGGGAAAATCGTTCGATTTAGTGTTTATCGATGCAGATAAAACAGAATATATAGATTATTTAAATCTACTGCTAGATACCACCTTATTAACCCCCGACGGTTTTATCTGTGTAGACAATACCCTGCTACAAGGACAACCCTATTTACCCGAAAACCAACGCACGGCTAACGGACAGGCGATCGCTGATTTTAACCGTTTTGTTGCTGGAGATCCTCGCGTCGAACAGGTTTTAATTCCCATACGGGATGGTCTGACAATTATCAAACGTAAGTAAATTTAGGGGAAGAGGGAATAGTTATCAGTCACAGAGGCGAACAACTGTTCGCCCGTACTTGTTCCTTTTTCCTCGTTCCTCAGATAAATATGGCACAAATATTATTTGTTTCAGGGCGTAGTTCGGCGATAACCAAAAACCTGGGGACTTTGGTTTTGTTATTGCTATTATTGCCCTTAAACTTAACTCTGATTATTCTGTCTTGGATGGGTTCTATATTGCGCGGTAGCGATTCTTTAAATAATTTCACTACCCCGGCTGAGAGGAAAAAAATCCTGATTACAGGGGCAAAAATGACTAAGGCATTGCAACTAGCGCGATCGTTTTATCGAGACGGACACGAAGTATATTTAGTAGAAACCCATAAATATTGGTTGTCGGGTCATCGTTTTTCCCGCGCCGTTAAAGGCTTTTTTACCGTACCCGTCCCCGAAAAAGACCCCGATGGTTACTGTCAGGCATTGTTGGAAATAGTAAAACAACATAACATTGATGTTTTTATTCCCGTATCTAGTCCCCTAGCTAGTTATTATGATTCTCTAGCCAAAAAAGTCTTAGAACCCTATTGCGAGTCGATCCATTTCGCTCCAGAAATAACAGCTATTTTAGATGATAAATATGCATTCTGCTCGAAAGCTAGAGAACTAGGCTTATCTGCCCCCAAAGTATTTCGTATTACCGATCCGCAACAGATCTTAGATTTTGATTTTGCGGGTGATGGTAGTAAATACATTGTTAAAAGTATTCCCTACGATTCCGTGCTGCGATTGGACTTAACCCCCTTGCCCTTTCCAGAAATGGAAAACTATGTTCGCAATTTACCCATTAGCGAGCAAAAACCTTGGGTGATGCAGGAATTTATTCGCGGACAGGAATACTGTTTCCATGCTACAGTGCGTCACGGCAAAATTAGATTGCACTGTTGTTCTAAATCTTCTCCTTTTCAGGTGAACTACGAACAGGTAGATCATCCCGCTATTTATCAATGGG
Organism: Pleurocapsa sp.; assembly: GCA_050330335.1. Lineage (GTDB taxonomy): Bacteria > Cyanobacteriota > Cyanobacteriia > Cyanobacteriales > Xenococcaceae > Waterburya. The sequence goes on from JBHJNX010000097.1 coordinate 17,491, forward strand.
TAGAAACTTTTGCAGAAAAACTAAATCTGACAGGACAAATTTGTTTCGACGTAATTCAAACCGAAGACGGAACGGTATATCCCATTGAATGTAACCCCCGTCTTCATTCCGCTATCACCATGTTTCACGATCATCCAGGAGTAGCACGCGCCTATTTAACCGATGGTGCTTCGGGAGAAACCCCCATTACTCCCCTACCCGATAGCAAACCCACCTACTGGACATATCACGAACTGTGGCGATTATTAAGTATTCGTTCTTTTGCAGACTTAAAAGCCTGGTGGCACAAGATAAATAAAGGAACAGACGCTATTTTACGACCTGACGACCCTCTACCCTTTTTGATGCTCCACAATTGGCAAATTCCCTTACTTTTGCTAGATAACCTGCGTCGTTTACAAGGTTGGGTCAAAATCGATTTCAATATCGGTAAATTAGTCGAAATTGGCGGCGACTGAATCAGTTATCAGTTATCAGTTAACATCGAAAATTTACCTTCTGCCCTCTGCCCTCTGCCTCATTGAATAACAGAACATAATGTAATAATGTCGATCGCCTTAACTTTTATCTTATTCTTAATCTTGTTTACTGTAGTGGGTATTTATGCTGCAACTCAGAAACAGGATACCACCACTGATTATTTATTAGCAGGGAGAAAGGTCAATCCTTGGGCGATCGCTCTGTCGGCATTATCGACGGGACAGAGTGGTTTTTTATTTACGGGACAGGTGGGATATGCCTATACTCAGGGGATATCGGCAGTTTGGCTGGCAATTGGTTGGGCGATCGGGGATTATCTGGCTTGGTGGTTATTTTTTAAGCGATTGCGCCAAGTTTCGGCAGCATCTAATTCGGATACCGTTCCCGCATTTTTAGCCCAAAAGCAACCTGGCTATCGCTGGATTGCGGTGATTTCTGCCCTGATTACTATTTTCTTTTTGGGTATTTATGCAGCCGCCCAACTGTTGGCGGGAAGCAAGGCGTTAAATAGTCTCTTTGGGTGGGATTATGGCTGGGGTATTTTTATCGGCGCGATTATTGTGGTTATTTATTGTTTCTCTGGGGGAATTCGGGCATCGATTTGGACTGATTCGGTACAGACGATGGTGATGATTGTTTCTTTACTGTTGCTGTTGGGAGTCACTATTTCCGCAGCAGGGGGAATTGGGAATTTATATCTTAATTTAAGAGCGATCGATACTAGTTTGGTGAGTTTATTTTCTGCCGAATTGCCCTGGGGATTTTTGCCGTTTTTTCTAGGCTGGTTGGTAGCGGGTTTTGGTGTTGTGGGGCAACCTCATATTGTCGTTAGGGCGATGGCATTAGATTCACCGAATCATATGGCAAAGGCACGAGATATTAAAATTATCTGCGGTATTATCACTGCTTTTACCGCTATCTTCATTGGATTGGCAGCGCGGGTATTATTACCAGAATTAAACGATCCAGAATTGGCACTACTAGATTTATCGGGAGAATTATTGCCAGGTATTTTAGTAGGAGTCATGCTGGCTGGTTTGTTTGCTGCCACCATTTCCACTGCCGATTCCCAGATATTATCTTGTTCTGCGGCATTAACTCAAGACTTGTTTCCAGGGCTAGCTAAATCCTACAAATACGCCAAAATCGGCACTTTAGTTGTCACCTCGATGGTATTAATTATCGCTTTAATCAATAACGAGAGTGTTTTTGGTTTAATTACCTTCGCCTGGTCGATTTTAGCTTCTGGCTTGGGAGTCTTACTAATTTTGCGATCGCTCGAAAAACCCCTATCTACCCCCGTGGCGATCGCCATCATGCTAGCAGGGATTACGGTATCTATGACCTGGAAATTAGGTTTACAGCTTTCCGATGCCGTTTACGAAGTCTTTCCCGGTATGGCTGCGGGCTTTCTAGTTTATCTAATTTTTTCTTTATTACCCCAACCTAGTGAAAAATCATTTTAAAATTATGACAGCATTTTCCACAACTTCCACAGATAAAGTTAAATCTAATTTAAGTAGCGATCTTATCTCTGTCTTACATTTAGTAGGTTCGGCTGTTTCTGATTTTTATTACCAATTATCGGTTATTTATGCCCGTGAAGTAGTACAACCTGCGAAAGTTAAAAGTTATTATGCTGTAGTGCATCCCGATGGTTTATGGCAATTGGGTTCGTCTCTCGACAACCTTGGGACTAAAATCTCTCTACCACAAATGATTCATCGACTACCTCAAATAGATGTGGTCGTACCGCATATGTTTTGTGTTCCTGGCATGACTAGTTATCGAGCTTTTTTTGAAGATTTACTCGGTATTCCTGTAGTCGGTGCTAAATCTAACTGTACCGCATTAGCAACTAATAAATCCCACACCAGAAATATTGTCTCGGTGGTGGGAGTAAAAGTAGCAAAAGGACAGCAATTAAGACGGGGCCAAACTCTAACCCTGCAATCCCCTTTCGTAGTCAAGCCCAATAGTGAAGATAATTCTCTGGGTGTCACCTTGGTTCGAGATCAATCTGAAATTCCAGCAGCACTACAAGCAGGTTTTAAATACGACGATACCTTATTAATTGAAGAATATATCCCAGGTAGAGAGTTACGGGTGGGCTTGATCGAACAAGACGAAAAGTTAGTTGTTTTACCTGCCATTGAATACTTGTTAACTCAAGATAATCCCATCCGAACTTTAAATAATAAGTTGGGTACTAAATCTGATGGAATGTTAACCAGACAAGCAATAAATACAGTTTGTCCTGCCAATATAAGTACAAAGTTAGCTCAAAAACTTGCTGCTGCGGTAACAAAAGCCCATGTTGCTTTAGGATATCGCGATTATTCTCTTTACGATTTTCGCATTCACAGTGAAACTCAAGAAGCCTATATGCTAGAGTCTTGTTCTTTTTGGTCTTTTATCGATGGCAGCGTTTTGTCTCAAATGGTAAAGGCTGACGGACAGAAACTAGAAGATGTAGCGTTTAAGTTATGGAATAACGCCGCAAAACGCACTCGCGTCCCTTGTGGTTCTCTATTTAAATATGTCAATTCTGAAGATAACTAATCTATAACCCATTCTACTGCCAGTAAAAAAGCTAGTAGAAACTATTCTTTATTTCTACTAGTTATCCATCGGGAAATTAATAGTTATTATCAGACAAAATAGTCAAGAATATTGTTCTTTGTCATCGCAGGGTTCGCCTTCAAAAGGCTGTACTCCAGACTTGGGATAGTCATCATCAGTCGGTTTAAAGAGTCTTGCTACTCCATTCCAAACTGATTGAACTGTATTTTGTATCCATCTCAAAAGTTTCATATTCTCTACCTCATTTAGTAATTATTCAACTAAAAAGTCTTGAGTAAATTTTTCTCTGGTCAGAGGATAATCCAGAAGCAAGCCTTCGCCTCCCAAAGGATTATCTTCGTCTAAAGGCTGCCCTTCAATTGATAAGAAAACAGCTGCTTGAGGATCGATACTAGTAGCCGTATATAGCACTTGAGCTACTCGATAGATCATCGAAGTACTACCACCTCCTTGACTGAATTCTTGAGATAAATCTAGATAAATGCCTTCTGGAGTTACCTGTAGCTGGAGCAAACGAGTTTTTTGAGGAATAGTGCTAATTAGCTCAAAATTAGAAGAATTAGCTAATAATTTAGCAAAAGCGTCTTCTAGAGCAATTTCTGGTGAGGTTGCGCTAGTATTAAAGGTTTTAGTAGCTAATTGAATTCGATTATCAACTATCTTTAACCAATAAAGTTGAGGAGTGAATTGGGCTGGCTGAACTTCTACAATTGAAGATGATTGACCAGTAAGGGGAAATATTGCTCTGGTTAAAGCCCAAAGAGCCGTAATTTGAGCTACTCCGACTAATAGCAAAGACAATCCAATTAATATTGGTGTGGAATTAGGCGATTTATTATGTACTTTATGTACTTTCATAGTGTGTTTCAACCCCAATTCATCACTAGAAACCCCACCGATTTAAAATTACTATTAGTTCACCACACTAGCTAAATCCATCTTGGGCATAGTAATTGTCAATACTCCATCAATAAGTTCGGCTCTAATTTGGCTTACTTGAATTTTTACTGGCAGAGGAATATTACATTGAAGCTGACCGTAATGAAGTTGAGAAGGAATTAGTTCTTTCTCAGAGTCTAATTGATGTCGGCCGTGAATTCCGGCAATTGAGATAGATTCAGGTTCAGCATGAATATTTAAATGTTTAATTTCAACTCCGGGAACTTCGGCTTTAAGAATCAACTCTTGATCGTTTTCGTTTAATTCAACTGCTGGACACCAAGTTTTACTTTGCTCATTCATTTAGCTCTTCTCCTAATGTTTCCATGACTAAGGAATCGATGAAAATTAGTATTTATCTTCTCTGAGTTTTAGATTAAACAAAAATTTTGAAGAAGTTGTGAGGATTGTCGAAAATAGTTAACTAATTGTTGAGCCGGATTGAGGAGTATAACTATTATTAGACCTGGGAATAATTTTATCTGAACTGTCTGAAGTAATTGGTTGAAACTTGGTTTCCAATTGCTGCATATCGATCCCTGCTATTCGATTGATATGATAAGTAAGACGGTGGTATTTGAGCTTAAGCTGAGGTTGAGCTATTAAAAGTGTATTTTTTGGTGTTTTCTCCCAAAGTACATCCCCTATATATACCAACTACATTTAGGTTATTTGAAGATTGATTGTCGTGAAAATTTTCTATTTTTAGAGAGTTTTCTAAATAAGCAACTGTGTTAAACTCCCAACAAGTTTCTAAATGATAATTTCCTCATTGGAAATTCAAGCATAAGATTCTCTTTCCGCACGTCAAAATGTAATATATTGAAATCATATTCTCTGCCCAGTTGTGAGATTGCCAAGATCGAGAATAGAATTATTGAGTATAAATACTCAGTAACGGCTAAAAAAATCTAGAGACTTTGATTAAAAAATACTATTTACCTAATTGAAAAAAAGACAAAATGAGCGATAAAATGATTAGAATCAACATAATTATTCAAGTTTTATTTGAATGAATCAATTAGGCAATATTGAAGTTAAAACAATTAATCATTTAGGAATAATAGCTGGAATAATAGACGAAATAGGAATAGTAGAGATGGTAAATGAACAGTTAGGTATTAAATCACAAGAAAAGTTAAATAATGGAATAATTGTTAAAAGTATAATTTTAAATGCTCTGGGTTTTGTCTCAAGACCAATGTATTTATTTACGCAGTTTTTTAATGATAAAGCTACAGAACATCTCTTCGGGAAAGGAATAGTTTCAGAGGATTTTAATGATGATAAAATTGGTCGAGTAATGGATAAACTTTACCAATTTGGCTTGACCAATATATTTCTATTAATTGCTTTAAAAGCTTTGAAAAAATACGGAATTAAGTCTCAGTATTCTCATTTAGATTCTACGTCGATTTCTTGACAAGGAGAATAGAATTTAAGTCCTTCTGAGGTTCTTACGGCATATAAAGGACAACAATCCTGTGAAAGAGGATTTAGGTTTCTCAAAGATCCGTTATTTTTTGCAGATTCGGTTTTTCTCAAATCCCCTTCAAGAGTGGAAACTCTCGCGATGTTAATGGGGTTATCTTTATTAGTTTATCAGTTCTCGCGCTGTAGCCGATGTTAAAAATAATTGTTTAATTTTTTTTCTTCCTGGCTCTTCTAATGTAGTTAGATTAGCTATGTCTCAGCTTATTTTACCTGAATTTAATCACTTGGTTAAACAGTTATTAGTCATTAGAGACAAGGCAGGCCTTGTCTGTACAGTCATTAGTTATTAGCAATCAACCAATTACCAGCATAATTTAAGCTACCAATAACTGTAATTAATTCTTCTGGTTTGTATTCTTGAAAGCGATAATTTATTTCGGGATGTGTGGTGATTAATTGCCATAGTTGCCCTTTATAGCTTGCAGGTTTAGTTAGGGTAATTCTATATTTTCCAGCACCCCAATGATGAAAAATGCCTTGATATTGTTGAGATTTAAATTTATGATCAATAGTTGAAGGAGAAGTAAATTGATCGCTATAATTATAGAAATTACTCAGAGATAAATGACCATCTAAGGGATAGGCTTCAGGGTTATTTAAATAATGTTGTTGCCAAGAGAGCCAATCAGGGCGATCGCTTGATAAATTATAGAGAGGAATGATAGCAGCAGGAGCGAATTTATCGGTTAATAGTGCTGCTTGAATTTGTCTGACTGGTAATTCTTGAGGTTGGCAATTTAACTCAATACATAATGCTGCTGCCATACCTGCCGCTTGCCCGATATTCATTACTACTGGTTGTAAACGAGTGCTACCGTTAGCAATATGGGAAACAGAAATATTTTTTTCGCAGACTAAAAAACCTGATATGGATTCTGTAAATAAAGCATCATAAGGAATAGTAAAAGGGGTACCAGTCCATCTTCCTCCCCACATAACTGATTTGGGTTGTAGTTGAAAATCTACTCCAGGATAGTGATGATCGTTAGCATAATTCCCAATAGCGATCGGGTTAATTTCTCCTGCATCATTTAGCGGTAACGGGGCGACACAACCATCTTTGAGGGGTAAAATATCTTGTTCGGTAATGGTAGTTTTACCTTCGAGTCTGCGACTTTCTCGATAGTAGGGATGTAGGGCAAATGCGGGATGAGGATTACTATCAAAAATATCCCCAGCTAAACTATAATAACTCCCCAATTCCGATTGAAGATAGGCAGCAAAATTATAACTGTGTTGATAAGCCTCTTGTAAGAATTCTTTAGTGGCAGTTTCTGATTCAACTAACCGATGTAATCCCTCTCCGTAATCGTTACCACAAATAGGCCAGTTAATCATATATAAATTATCTTGCAGCTTGCCATAATTTAAAAATGACTCTGGCGTGTAATTATTCCATGGGCCTTGAAAACCAGAAGTATTTTGGCCAGTCAAAGCGATCGCCTGTTCTAAATTTTCACTATAATTTTGCAGCATAAATACCCAAGTAGGTGCTTGTACAGGATATTTAGCTGTTAATTGATTATGCTCTATGGGCGCACTGGGTTCGTTATATTTTGCTTGTAATTCCCATCCCCAACGATGGGGAAGATCTGCCAAAGCCAGTAAATCTCCTAATTCCGTACCGTCGATAATAATTTTGGCTTTTATTAGGAAATCGGTAAATCTCACCCCAATCAGGCGATCGCCTTGTTTAATCGCTGCTAGAGGTTGATAACCCCAAATCCATTGTAAATTGGGAATGGCTGTTACCCAGTCACGGAAGATAGCCTTACCAATATGAGGATGATAGGTAAACAAACTTACCCAACCATGATCCAAACCCCCTGGTTGTCTTTGCCTCAATTCCCGCAGGTATGCACCCCATAAACCAGTTTGCCATGCCATTAGTTCATTACCGTCAGGGGCGCAGACTCCCGCCGCCGTCAACATTCCCCCCAACCAGGAAAACTCACTGACTAGCACGGTATTTACCCCCCGACGGGCAGCTTGAATGGCTGCGGCTGTTCCTCCTGTACCTCCACCTACTACCAAAACATCGGTGTTAATTTGCTGCATAACTAACTCAATCTAGTGCGCCACAAATATAACAACTTTCAGTACAGACAAGGCATAACCTGTCTCTAACTAATGACTAATCTAAATTGTCTGCCGCGTTGTAGACATCAATGGTAGGATTGCTTTGAATTTGAATCGTCTTTCCTCCAGGGCGATCGCTGTTGTTTGAATTGTTTTCAAAACGATGGCGAACTATTCTGGTTTGACGTACTCTACCATTACCGCCTTCGTTTCCCTGTACGCCAGTGGTAACGCTGACATTACCACTACAGTTGGGGGAACTTTGAAAGTCTACATCGTTACTGCGTTCGGTTGGTTCTTTTGAGCCGCTAATATTATATTGCACCGAAACATCTGCCTGGACGCATTGGGCGATCGCAGGATGAGCAATCCCAGAGACAGTACTTAAAATCCACGCCGACAATAAACTAAATCCAGATCCTATCTTCATACACTCGATCTAAAATTTGCTAAAAAATTGAAGTAAAAGCAAGAGATAATAGGAAAGAGGAAGTAATACAATTATTTATTGATGATTCACTCCTCATTCCTCATTTTTAAAATTACCGACAACTGTGAGTCGAAACGTTACTTTGTACTACTCGGCTACCAGATTGAGTAACTTGAGTAGTTTTCTGATAGGAACTATTGCGACAATTGTTTTGCCAGGGCAAACGCCAATAGGGGAAAGGATTCCAATATCTAGATGAATGACGATTGGGAAGTTGTGCGGTAGTAGTTCCCGTATTTACATAAACGCTACCATCACGATAGGTACTGACTTCTACATTACCAGTCTTAACTTTAGTTTCACTAGCTATTGTTATAGTCGGTATTAAGATAGTCAAGGCACATAACCCTACTAAGTTTTTGAGTTTCATTGGTAAAATTCTCAACTCGAAAATGTTTAAAAATTGCTACCAAGTTGTTTTGAAATAACTAATCAAAACTTTTATTTCATAATTAAAATTACGCAAAGCAAACTAATAATTGGTTGTCCCAAAAATACTTGGTAGAAAAACTTGAAAACCCAGAAGAAAATAGCAAGTAATACTCACTAAATTCTTCTCATTCTTGGTTTTTAAAATTGTTAGCTCGTTAATAAGTTTTAATTAATAACGATAATGGCTGCGACGTTGACGAGTTTGAGAAACATTACTTTGTTGTGCATCTTGGATACAAGTATTATATTCACCGTACTGATCGCATAGCTGTTGGCTGCGCTGTACAATACCGGTATTGCCACTATCCTTGCCATAACCATAGCCACCACGATAATCTCGCTCTTGGCGACTTTGCTGAGTAGAGGATTGTACTGAAAGGTTATTGCTACCAGTAGTCACAGATTCTTGAAGACTTTCTTGAATTAATGCATCGTCTGCTTTAACTGGAGAAGTAGTCAATCCAATAGTAGAAATTGCCAAGAAAGCAAGGATGACTTTATTGGTGTTGTTAGCAAAAAATTGTCTATTCATAAATGTGAATAATCTCTAATAAATCAATCTTGTCTAGTTTCATGACGAGGTTTGATTAACAGTGTTCCATATTTTTAAAAATTTCCTTTTTCTTTACTTTTTAAGTATTTTATTTGACTATATTATTTAGTTCTATTTGAGCTTTTTATTGTTCAGTATTTTCAGGAAAAGGACTGGAGTGGTAGTTTTTCCCAATTAAAACTGAAGTTACAGCAAATTTCAGTTCAATAGACTCATGTCAGAACAAATAATACTTATTACTTATTACCCATTACTTAAGACAATTTAATGCGGTCTAAGCTGTAATGCATCTAAAACGCATAAGCTCAGATGCAGTTTAAATGCATCTGAGCTTGTTATAAATAAATCTTGCTCTGCCTTCCCTGCTTCCTCTACACCTTCGGCTAAATCATTGTTGTTTAAGTACCGTTAATGCACCCACGACTACTTATATTTTGTTTATTGACAAAAATTTATGAGGGGACAGCTTTGAAGGAAACCTCCAAAGTTCAAACCTCCCCTCTATGCAGTAGCTAATTCTGCTTGGGGACGTTTGCTATGACGAATACCTTCAATTGCTTTGGCATAGTCGGGGGCTTTAAATACAGCCGAACCTGCCACAATAGCATTAGCACCAACTTCTAAAACTTTCCAAGTGTTGTCCGGTTTAAGTCCACCATCAACTTCAATCCAAGGATCGAGTCCTCTTTCGTCGCACATCTGACGTAATTTAGCAATTTTGGGAACAACGTCAGAAATGAAACTCTGACCGCCAAAACCGGGGTTAACGCTCATAATTAAGATTAAATCACACAGAGGAAGTACGTATTCAATTAACTCTAAAGGCGTACCGGGGTTTAACACTACTCCAGCTTGTTTGCCTAATTCACGAATTTGACCGAGAGTACGATGTAAGTGAGGAGAAGCGTTGTGTTCGGCGTGTACCGAAATAATATCTGCACCAGCTTTGGCAAAATCTTCGACGTACTTTTCTGGTTCAACGATCATTAAATGAACGTCTAAAGGTTTTTTCGTGTAAGGACGAATTGCTTTGACAATTAATGGTCCAATAGTAATGTTAGGCACAAATCTACCATCCATTACATCAACGTGAATCCAATCTGCACCAGCTTTGTCTACTGCTTCGATTTCTGCGCCCAAACGACTGAAATCTGCGGATAATATGGAGGGAGAAATAACAGTTTTTTTATTAGTCATAAACCTAGCTCTTACTAAATTGTCTTTTGTATCGAGTTTTACAAAATTTTTAGATTTCACCTATTAACATATCATGTTTTTCCGACGGAAGGAACAGAAAAAAACTTAATATGTTGCGATCTACCGATACTTTAAATTAACAAAAATTGTCTAAAAAATGCTATTTAAAACTCTACTTGTGCCAACCTTTGCTGTAACATATGAGGGAAATTAGCATAGTATCTTTTATTGAGGGGAGAAGGGTGGGGAAGAGGAAGTAAGGCGACAAGTTTTTGATGAGTCATGCCAATATCGTCTGTAGTACTGAGATTGACAGTTAATTTGTTTTCAAAGCGATCGCGACTTTGATAAAAATCCTCTACTTCTCCTTTTGCACCATAGGGAGCAAACCATTTAAAAGCTTCTGTACCCAAAGTAATAATTTGATTTCCCTGCCAATGTAAGATTAATAATTGTTCGACAAAAGGACGAAAGCGTTTTTTAACTTTGACGATATAAGCCTTATTACCAGGAGGTTTATAAGGAACAGTATTAGTTAACAACAAGCGATCGCAAGTAGTGGTATCTAAATCTTTTCTAGAAGGTGCTTTTTGTTGATGAACTGCATAGTAAAAACCTTCTCGTACCATCGTTCCCGATGCACCAATTAAAGGTTGACGTGCATGAACTTCGTCTTTACCTAAATCTCGACCAAAAAAACATAGAGGACTTTGCAAATTACCTGCATAGAGAATTGGATAAGTCGGTTCTAGATTAGCTGCTTTATATACATCAATATCTATGGGAAACTCTTCTCTTTGTGCCTCTTGCTGAATATTGGCAATTAAAGTATCAAGATCGGACATTGAACATTAAACATTTAACAGTAAATGATGACTGATTACTAATTGGGCGGTACGGGAGGGGCGGGAATTGAGTAGGGGTTGTAAGGGTCTATACTGCCTGGTAATCCTGGGAAAGTTGGATTGGGGGTAGTAGGTTGAGTTGGTGGTTCTGAACCTACAGGAAGAGTAGCCAAAGCCACGCGATCGCCTCCTACTTCTCTAAGCAGATCTAAAACTTCTACTACTTCTCTATAGGTAGAGTTTTTAGCAGCATACAAAACCATTAAACCATCTGGATTAGATTGATGATATTTTTTTATTTCCCAAGATAGATCGCTGCGACTGACTAAATCTTGTTCGACGTATAGTTGACCGATATCATCAATGGTGACGATTAAAATATCTTGCATCTGAGGCGCACCAGTTTTTGCTTGGGGTAAATCCAAACTAATGGCTTGCTGACGAGAAAAGTTAACTGCCGCTAGGATAAAAAAGGTCAAAATACAAAAAATAACGTCAATTAAAGGCAGCATCTCAATGCGCGCTTCGTCGCGGCTGTCATCTTGCCACAGCCTCATGGAACGAACTGGCATGGGCCGATATTTTTTGCGGTTAGTTTTTTTATTAGAAGTCATTATTAAAGTAATTGACTGATTACTATTTTAAGTTCTAGGAGGCTGTTGGGGTTTGGGTTCAATATTAATAAAAGAATAGTCTTCTACCGGTAACATTTCCTCTTCATCTTCTGCCATCCATTTTTGACGATACATCACTTCCAATTGACTACCAGCCTGACGTAAAACTCTGACTTGATTAGACCAAAATGCGTGAAACAACCGATAAAAAGCCAAACTGATAATGGCAACCAGTAAACCTACAGCAGTAGAAATTAGAGATTCACCAATACCTAATGTTACTCCCGAAGTTGAAGCTGTACCCAAATCGCCGATTCTAATCGAACTGAGAGATTTAATTAAACCCCACACCGTACCGAATAATCCTAACAAGGGGGAAAGGGCAATTACTGCTTCTAATAATTTATCGCCTTTACGCATTCTTGCTAGTTGCTCGTCCGCCGCCGATTCTAATGCTAGATGAAATACTTCGGGATCGGGATTAGACAATCTAAAAGGAGAGTAGACAAAATTTCCTAAAGGATGATTGAGGTGTTCTTTGGCAATTTTTTCGACTAAATCCCAATTACGTTCGGCAGCTTCTAAAATTCGGTTAAGAATCTGTCGTTCTCTGAACAAAACTTGCGACCAGAACCAAATTCTTTCTAAGATAGTTGCTATGGAAAGAATTGATAGTACTAGCAAGGGATAGATAGTGATCCCACCTTTAGCGATAATTTCAGCAAAATTCACAGCGTGGTATTACCTCCAATAATTTCCCCAGTTAAAATGTGGATCTAACATATAAGTTTAAGGGATTTCAATAGTATATATAGGTTTAATTCGGTTAACGGACTTTTTTCTATCACGATTGAGAATAAATGTCTATCAACTAAATTACAGTATTAACAATCGCAGATTAACTAATAAACAAAGTGGTTTGCTTTAATTAGCTTCTCAATAAGGGCAAACAGTCATATAACATTTGGTCTACATAAAGAGATTGGGGATAATAAGCGGCTAAATCCATAACTTCGGCGATCGCTTTTAAACTCCCCTTAACACAAAAACAATTAACTCCCAATGAATATAACAACTCGATAATTTCTGGATGTTGGCAACTACTCCAATGAATTAAGGATATTTCGGGTTCGATCGCTTTAAGTAGCGTAATATTATTGAGTTCGATCACTGTCGAGATATCAAAAAAAACTAAGTCTATCTTAATGTCTCCATGTAATAAAGAAAATATTTGTTCTAAATTATCTACGATTAATATTTTATAGTTAGGTCGTTTATTTTTGATGGCATTAGTTAATCTAATTTCCCATTCTCGATCTGACTCGACAATTACAATGCTTAATGGTTTATATTTTTCTTGTTTGGCTGGAAAAAGTTTGTCTAACATCAATCTTAAAATTGTCAGGGTCAGTATATCTACTTAAATATTATCTTTAGATTTTATCGTTAATTGGCCAAAATTCAACTGCCGAAGCGATTGATTAATCAAAAATTAATCAGAGAGATAGTATTTATAAAGTAGGGATAAAGTTTATGTAAATTTACTTAGATAAATCGTCAAAAAAATAGTTATTTTACTCAGAGTTTTTGAGCAATATGCCACATTGAAAGATGTGAAAGCTGAAGCCTTGAAGTGAAATTATCTTCCAACCTCTCTTTTAAATTATTAAATAAAGAATTGCGTTTTTGAGTTGCTAGAGCAATATAAGGGGATAGAGTACTGAGCAACATCAAATAGTCATCAATAGTGTAAGTGACTTCGATAATTAGCGATTGAGAAAGTAAATTTTTAAAATAACCAGAATTCATCGCTTCTCTTGCTATTACATCAAGATTTTCTTGATAATTTTCTAGGGTTTCATAAACAATATTAGGAGCATATTTTTGATAAATTGGCTCTAGCAATATAGTTATTAAAAATTAAGTTTCTCAACAGCTTAGAACATTGTTTGCTTAAATCTCTACTGCAAATTTTTGACGCAATTACAATTAGGATTAAATTGTGCAAATGTCAGTAAATTCCTGGTGGTAATTTGTTTGAGTCTAAAAATACGATTGTAGAGCAGCCGAACCAAAGATTAGAGTAATATCATAAAATGTATAGAACGATTGCCTGTTAGCCATTATAGAGTTTGTGTTATGAATAGTTGTATTAGTAATTTTTCTTATGTATTTTGAGTAGCAACTGCACTAATATTGCACTAGGACAAACACTTAAATCCTGGCAACAACTAGGTTTAAACTTGACATCTCGTCTGTATGGTGGTCGGGATGTGGTAATGGCCATTGACCTGACGGAAAGTGTTGGTTTAAATGCTGAAGGTCGTTTGCGTTTGACTCAAATTATACAGGATAGTTTACAGTCTGGGGATACGGTTTATGTCGTTCCTTTTGCTTCTGAGGTTAACCCTCTACAACCCAATATTAATCCGATCACTCTCCAAAACGGAATTAAGTTTCGCAGGAAACCAGAAGATCTTGAAAAGATTTTAAATACCCTGCCTTTTGAATCACAAATCAATCTCAGCAATACCGATATTCAAAATGCAGAGTTATTTGTTTATCGGGAATTGGCACAATTAAATCAATGTCGTCTTACCAATAGCAAAGCTATCAAGCCTCAGTCTGTTGTTTGGTTAACTGACGCGCCTTTACTTACTTCTCCTGGCATTACTTCCGAAACGTGGATCGAAACTCCTGCTAATAGTCCGTTTCGGGTAGAAGATTCTCCAGCCAGTCAAGATAGACAAAGTTGGTTACAAGCTTTACTACTAAAAGAGCGATCACAAACTATTACTACCATTGATAACCGTAGTTATCAGCTTTCAGTAGTAGATATTGCTCCTACAGTTCAAGAGTTCTGCACCCCCGCACCAGGAGGAAAGGAAACCTGTTTGGTAACGCCTTATCTCGCAAAATTGTTATGGTTACCCACCCTAATAGGAATTATCTTATTAGGAATTGGGGCTTTGGGGACGAGGTATTTAATAACTCTTAATAAAAAGTGGAAACTGAAGATTATTTTTGAATCTGATGAGGATAAAGAACAACAGGTTTGCTATTTAAAACACCAACAAAAAATTCCTATTGGTAGTAATAGTTTAACTGCTATTTATTGTCCTGGAGAAGATATTAGGGGTTATCTAATTAGGAAAGGGAATAAATTATATTTAAAACCAACAAGCACCGCAGCTATTATTTATCAAAATCGCCAAGTAAGTAAAGAAGAACAAATTACACGCGATCGCTTTACAATTAATTGTCCTTTTGGTGGAAAGGATTTTGAAATTACTATTAAATTAACTAGGTAAATATGATTAATTCTAAATTTGAAGAAACTCAATCTCGAAAAATTAACCGCACTATTTGTATTGGATTGGGGGGTACTGGACGTGATGTCTTAATGCGAATCCGCCGTTTAATCGTCGATCGCTATGGAGATTTTAAACAACTTCCTGTAATTAGTTTTGTCCATATCGATACGGACAAAGCCACCAGCAATATAACAGGATTACGGACGGGAAATACTTATCATGGCGTGGATTTGCGTTTTAGCGATGCGGAAAAAGTAGCAGCAACAATGACGCGATCTGAAGTTGATAACATGGTAAAAGAATTATCGAGAAATGTCAGTAATTATGATGGTTCGCCTGGAGTTTATAGTAATATTTCTAGTTGGTTTCCGCCGCAGTTATTAAAGAATTTAAAAGCGATCGATGAAGGCGCACAGGCAATTCGTCCTGTCGGTAGATTGGCGTTTTTTCATAATTATAGAAAAATTAAAGCTGCTATTGAATCAGCCGAACAAAGAACGCGGGGGCATGAAGGTTTTATGATTCGTCAAAACTGGAGTGTAGAAAATAAATTAAATATATTTGTTGTAGGTTCTCTATGCGGTGGTACTGGTAGTGGTGTCTTTTTAGATGTAGCTTATTGTCTGCGTCAGATGTATGGTAATGACGGCGCACAAATCGTGGGTTATTTAATTATCAGTCCCGAACTTTATGGTAATGCTCCCGATAAAAATGCTAATGCCTACGCAGCACTAAAAGAGTTAAATTATTATGCTACTGCGGGGACTACTTTTAAAGCAGAATACGATCTACAGAATTTAGAATTTGTGGAAGAATCTCGTCCGCCTTTTGAATATGTTTATTTAGTTTCTAATCGTACCGCTAAAGATTATCGCATTCTAGAAAAAAACAAACTATGTAATATTATTGCTCATAAAATTACTTTAGATTTCGCAGGAGAATTAGCACCGATAGTTACGGCACAAAGGGATAATTTTCTCCAGCATATAATTCAAACAGATGAACATCCCCGTCCCAATGTACAGCGTTATTTAACATTTGGTTTAGCCGAAATTTATTTTCCTCGCGACATCGCTGTACAGGTATCTCTTAATCGGATCAAAATCAAATTAGTTAACTTCTGGTTAGAAGGTGAAGGACAAAGTGCCGATCCAAATAATTTATTAGTAGGTTTTTTAGATCGCTGGTACGAACAGGGAAGAAATGAAAATGGATTTGTTAATAAATTACAGCAAGCTACTACTGACGGTAGCAAAACTTTTAGCAACGCTTTAAGTAGTTGGAAAAATCGCCTGGAAACTAATATCGCAGAAATTCAAAACCGCGACGAGAGACAAGAAGTTATTTCCCAGTTAGGTAGAGAAATTCGCAGCGAGTTTCGGAAAGTACAACCAGGAGAAACCGAAAGCAGTAGAGGATTATGGTTAACTAGTTTACAACAACAACGCGATCGCCTTATTGCAGAATATATTAAAGATATCGATCGCTATTTAACTGAGTTACTCAACCCCAATAGTTTTAATTTCTCTCTGACAAATAGTCGTGCTTGGTTAGAAGCTTTAACTACTGAGTTAAATAAATCTTACCGAGAGTTAGAAGATTGTATCAACAGTATAGGACAAATTCACAGTCTCGAAGCTGTCGAAAGAAAATGGAAAGATACACAACAAACTATTGAAGATATTGAAAATAAAAAGGGATTATTCCCTAGAGATAAACAAAAAACTAACAGCGTTCAAGAAGAAGCAAACAGAATAGTCGGACAAGTTAGCAAAATCATCCAAGATAACTATGAATTTTATCTCTATCGAGAAGTATTAACTCTAGTCAAAGCATTACAACACCATGTTAGCGAACTAATTACTAAAGCAAGTGCCTTTAATAATCTTTTGAGTAACGTCAAACTAGCTTTGGAAAAAACCGAAAACGATCTTAAATTACTAGACGTTGATGATATGAGTGGGGAAGCTATTTTTGCCGACACCGATACCAATGATTGCTATGACAATCTTTTACCCGATCGCGATCGCACTGCTCAATTAGCTTTAGTTAGTAGTAAAATTACCGAAAAGATCGGCTTGGGAGAATCTTTAGCAACCTGTCTCGATCGCGGGGTAGTAGACGAACACAACCTAAAAGAAGAAATTAGTTTAGTAGTAGATGGTATCTTCGGATCGCGCAGCATTTCTACAGTACAGTCTGCGGTAAAACGTTTCTTAGAAAGTTATTCCTTAAGCGATCGCGCCATACGCTTAGAACAAATTATACGGGAATCTGAACCTCTTTTACCCCTCAATCTTAGCGATCCTTATTTCTACAACGATACAGGTAAGACTCTCAACATCATCGGGTTTAAAGATACCGACAAACCAGAAATTACCCAGTTTAAAAATATCCTCTTCAAAGACTTGGGTATCCCCGACAGTGATTTAAAACCTATCCAAGCAGAAGATGAAATTATTCTCGTCAGGGAGTATGCTGCTTTTCCCCTGAGACTCATTCGAGGTTTAGAACAAATGCAGGGACATTATCAGCGACAGAAAACCCACGGTAAAGGTTTCCTACACAACGATTATCGTACTCAGTTTATCGATATCATTCCTCCCGATGCAGGAGAGATGAATAACCTACAAGATATTTTCTATCCCGCTATCGCTTTAGAATTACTTCCCGAAAGCAATAAACAATACGAGTTTGAATATTTCGATAGCTTCCGCAATACCTATCAAACTATCTATCTCAGTTATATCTGGGATGAAGCATTAGAACAACTAGCCAGTCGTAAGGATATGGTGGAAGAATTAGATAAAAAATTGAAAAATGCGATCGCCAATTTAACTCAAAATCCCCATCAGTGGAAGAGCCACTATTTACCCAGCCTACAGCAGTTTATCACGAAAATAGACAGCTTACCAGAAACCGATCCTAATTATCTTTATAAAGAGATAGTTGTAGGTAGTCCCGCCACCATTAATCGCCCACAACAAGACGGAATTATCAATCGTTTCTGGAAGAAAATGCAGGATGTTGTAAGGGAAGAAATGGCAAGACAAAAACAACAACCTACAGGAATATTAACACCAGATAAAACAAGCGATCGCATACTAACAGGAGTAGATACTTCATTAAATAAACAGGAAGATATAACGAAACCAGATGTTATCCAAATAGAAATAGAAAATAGTGATAACGTTCAGGCGATAAATAATGAATCCAGTCAACCCAATGCGATCGAGAATATAACTTCATCTAAAAACGAGCCAGATATACAAGACATTGATGGTAAATTAGCCAAACTCAGACGACTAAGAGAACTGGGAAAGATATCAGAAGAAAACTTCCTAGCCAAAGAAAAAGAACTACTAGATTTATATCTATAAATTATCTATGTTCATCTGTATAGTTTTATTATAGCGGTTCTCAAATTAATGAAATACTGAAAGCAGATTTTAGAATAAGTAAAAATTCTTTTTCCTTTTCTCTTTAACCTTTTCCCAAACATCAACAAGGTGTACCTCACTTCAATGAGAATCGCTATATTTAATATTTTCTCTTGCTTACTCCCTAACCAAATATCTTCATTTTAAGGCTTAAGCCTTACGCCCCTACTTCTTAAAATCATGCCTAACATCATCACAATCTTTCCTCCTTACCTAATCTTACTAACTCTAATTTTAGTAATCTTACCAACCATCATTGCTATATTATTACGTCGCTCTTTATATAGCTACCTAATAGACTCTGCCAATAAAGTATCTAGGTTGCTTACCCAGGGAAGTCGCGGTAAACAACCAGCAATTGTCGATAAATTAGAAACAAGATTTAGACAAGCCAGCGAGAAACTAGAACAAGTAAATACTATCGCTTTAATCGATGGCTTATACAGTCAAGAAAGATTAAACTTTTTAGGTATATCCCTGCGTTGCGAACAGTGGGATTATTTTTGTCAGACGCTACCTAATTTATTATTGGCTTTTGGTTTACTCGGTACTTTTATCGGGATTAGTTCTAACTTATATAACCTAAGTAAAACAATCAATCAAAATGCGACAGATGTTGATAACTTAGTATCCCAGTTACAAATACCATTACAAAATATGGGCATTGCTTTTATTACCAGTTTAATTGCGATCGCCTGTAGTTCGATTTTAATTTTAGTTAACCTACGCTGTAATACTAACTTTGCTAAAACCTTATTAATTAGTTCTCTAGAAGACTATCTTGATAATATTTTTAAAATAGAAATTGATGGTTACAGTCGTTTAGATCAAGCCGTCGATCGCATGGTAACCCAACAACAAGAGTTTTTAACTCGCTTTCATGAAAAAGTCGCACAGGTATTAGAAACTACTATTGGCAATGCTGCTAATAAAATGGTTGCTGCTAATCAAGGTTTTCAAAACAATGTCGATAGTATGGTTAGTAGATTCAATGATATATCTAGTTCCCTAGCTACCAGTACCGATAACTTTCAGGCATCGACATTTAGTTTAAAACAACAAATCCACACCGTAACTAAAATAGTACCCCAGTTTGAAACGTCGGCTAATAAAATCGAATCAGGTTCTAAATTATATTTACAAGGCGCAGAAAAAATAGAAGCCAGCAAGTTTTCCGAACACTTAGAAACACTTACCCAAGATTTAGCCAATACGCAAAAATCATTTTCTCAATCTACAGAATTTTTAGGAAAGCAAGTACATCAAATAAGTGCCAGTCATCAACAAGCAACAGAATTAGCCGAACAAGTTTATACCCAGTTGCAAATAGCATCCAGCAAATTACAAGAAGGTGCAAATAACTTTACCAAAGCCGCAGAAACATTTAAGGAAAGTGACTTCGCTAATAAACTAAATACTGCTACCCAAGAACTAATAACTATCCCGCAACAATTTAACCAATCTACTGCAATCTTACATCAATCAACCGATACTTTAGGTAAGGCGATCAATAAGATTAATATCTCTACTCAAGAAACCAATAATCTAATCCGACAAGTAAATAACCTGAATGATAACTCAACTAAACTTTTAACCGCCAGCGAAAATAACCTTCAACAAGAAATCGCCAGCTTTAATAACATCAAATCCGAATTAGAACGGATTGTCGCAACTTTAGACAAACACAAACAACAAATAAATATCAGTCTTGGTAGCTTCGGCGAAAAAATTCTCAAAAGCTTTGAACAACAAACGGGTAATAATCTTAACGAACTTCAAAAACTAACTACTGAAATAAACAATAATTCCAACTCTCTGCAAAACACCCTAAATAGTTTTGAACGACAATCTCAAAACAATACCAAAGCTATATCCCAAGTTGCAACACAAATTGTGCAATTAGTCAAGACAATCGAGCAACATGAAAAACAAGTTAACATTCAGCTTAACAATATAACTAATCAAGCAAACCAACAGATAGATTCACTTAACTCACAACTATCCCAATTAATCACTCACTCAGAACAACAAGGAAAACAAGTCACTGCAAATTTAAGCGGCATTGGCATAATGAGCGATCGTCTGTTAAACAGTTTTGAACAACGCTCCCAAAACAATACTCAAGAAATTACTAAACTAATAAAAGAATTTAAACAAATAATAAATCAACTCAATACTATACCAACAGAAATTAGTCAATTAATCGGGGCGATTAAGCAACACGAAAAACAAATTAACTCTGATCTTAACGAGCTAGGAAATAACATAACCAACCAAGCCAATCAACAAATCCAAAACATGACGGAAAAATTTAATGAATTTTTTTAAACACTCAACTCAATTAATAACTGAATCTTTACTTTATTACCTATTACTTATTACTTAATTTTTGATGTCCAGACGTTCTCTATACACAAAACCCAAACAAATAGAATCAAACAGCATCTTTCAATCATTTACCGATTTAATGTCCAATGCTTTTATGATTTTATCTTTCTTCTTATTATTAGTATTATTCCAATCCCATAAATTCAATCAAGACCTTAAAGAAGCCAATACAAGACTACAATCAGCCTCACCAATTATTATCGATGAAAGTTCGGGACAATTCCAATTTAGCTCCGGAAGTGCCGAATTAACAGCACAACTAAAAGATCATATCCTAACCAATATCAATCCCCAAATAAAAGATCTCCTAAAAAACCGAGAAATTGATTTTATCCAAGTAATCGGACATACCGACGGCGAAGGAATCAAGCAAAACAGTAACATAGATAAAACCCTAGAAATAGTTGCCCAAGGAACACAACCAGTTAGTAAACTAGCAGCAGGTTCAAACGCCGACTTAGGACTAATGAGAGCCTTAGCAGTAGTGCAAGAACTACAAAAAACGGGATTAAATAACGTCCAATTTCGCGCTTATTCCGCCGCACAGTTATATTTACCCAACGGAGAATTAGCACCCATCAACCGACAACCCGACGCAACGAGAAGAAGAATTGAGATTCGTTTCATTCCCCCAGGGCAATCCCAATAGACTATTCAATTAAGACTTGAGAGTTGTACCTTGCTCGTATTTAAAAGTTTTACCAATTGTATTGGAGTTGCAATGATTTTGCTGCAAGTTTTCTATTTTTGTAGCAATTTGTTGAGTGATCGATTTTTAGTCAACGGTAAGCAGAAAAATAAGATCGAACAATAAATCAAATTTAGCAATGTCAGCAAGAAAACGAATCGGTATTTTGACCAGTGGTGGGGACTGTGCTGGTTTAAATGCGGCAATCAGATCGATTACTCGTTGTGCAGTAAATGTCTATGGTTGGGAGGTTTTAGGGATTTGCAAAGCAACTCACGGTTTAATGAGTCGTCCACCTCAAGCGATCGCTTTAGATATTGATCGGGTTGATCCCTTGTTAACGATGGGGGGAACGATTTTAGGCACTACTAATAAGGGCGACCCCTTTGCTTTTCCCATGTCTGACGGTACATTATGCGATCGCTCTTCCGAAATTATTGATGGTTATCGACAATTGGATTTAGATGCCTTAATTGGCATTGGGGGAGACGGCAGTTTAGCTATATTGAGGAAGTTAGCACAACAAGGAGGAATTAACCTAGTAGGCATTCCCAAAACTATTGATAATGATGTCGGCATTACCGAACGTTCCATTGGTTTTGATACCGCCGTGAATATTGCTACTGAAGCAATTGATCGTCTACATTTTACTGCTGCCAGTCACAGTCGAGTGATGATTTTAGAGGTCATGGGTAGAGATGCCGGACATATTGCTCTCAATGCCGGTATTGCTGGTGGTGCTGATATTATTATGATTCCTGAAATTCCCTACAAAATCGATCATATCTGTCAGCACATTAAAAGAAGACAGATTCAAGGTCAAGATTACTCCATTGTGGTAGTCTCCGAAGCAGTTTGTACCGAATCGGGAGATTTAGTTCAAAAAGGACATTTTGCCGATTGTCGCTTGGGAGGTATCGGTCAATATCTTTCCGAGCAAATTAGCAACAGTAGCGGTGCAGAAACTAGAGTTACTGTTTTGGGGCATACTCAACGAGGTGGTATTTCTTCCCCTTTAGATCGTATCTTAGCCTCGGCATTTGGAGTGGTGGCAGTGGAATTAATTGCCCAAGAAAAATACGATCGCATGGTGACATGGCAGAATCGACAGGTAATGAGCGTCCCCATTGCCCAAGCAATTGAAAACTATCGGGCTGTCAATCTAGAAGATACTCTGGTTAAAACTGCTAGGGGCCTAGGTATTTGTTTTGGAGACAAGTAATATCATGTCCTGATCAATGGTGGTAGCGCAGTCACGCCTGTAATTCAAATCACTGCATACCCTATAAGGGTCAAACATATAATGAGATTGATAAAAAGGGTTTTCAATATTGCCAGCTAAATTTTTATAACACTGCTGGCTTTTAGTTAAACAAATTTATTTTCGATCAGGGGACGTTTACATAGCGTCCCTTTGGAATATAACAATAACTAAATTATTTCTCCAACCTGTTGAATTAAGTTAATTGCCGCTTGACGAATGGCGGAGGATAAAAGTACCTGAGATGTTTGTTTAGTCCCTAAGTGGAAACTACCGTATAGATGGGGATACATGATGGCCCTGGAACTACTAATAATTGCACCCAAACCATCGTGATTAAAACACGCCTTAATCCCTGCATTACCTCCTCCCTGCGCTCCGACTCCCGGCACCAGAAATAAACTATGGGGTAATTGTTGCCGCAAACGATGTGCCGCTTCGGGATAAGTTGCCCCTACTACTGCACCGATACCACTATAGCCAGATTCCCCAATACTATTGCTTGATGCTTCTATAATTAAGTCGCCGATTATTTCATAGAGAAAGCGATCGCCTATTTTTTGTTCTTGAATGATCGCTGCCCCTGGGTTAGAAGTTTTAACGCACACGAAAATCCCTTTTCCCCATTGGATCGCTTGTTGGAAAAAAGGAGCAAGACAGTCTTCACCTAAATAGGGGACTACAGTAATGGCATCTGCTTCAAAAGGACGGGGTGGTAGTGAGGGAAGATAACTTTGGGCATAAGCTGCGGCAGTAGAAGCAATATCTCCCCGTTTAACATCTAAGATTACTAATAAACCGCGATCGCGTGCTGCTTGCATGGTTTTTTCCAATGCCTGAAACCCAAAAGAACCACACATTTCATAGTATGCCGCTTGAGGTTTAACGGCAGGAACGAGATCTGACACGGCATCGAGAACGATTAAATTATACTGATAAATTGCTTCGGCACACTCTGCTAAACTACTTTCGGCTGTAATCTCATGTTCTGCTAAAAAAGCAACAGGCATCTTATCTATAACAGGATCTAACCCCACAATACAGGGAGTATCTTTTTCTTTAATAGCTGCTATCAAGCGATCGACAAATAATTTCATTTACCGTTTAATATTTAATGATATTTTTGGCAGAATTAGTTATGTGAAGATAATCACATTCATTTGTTGTTTCAATATTATCCACAAATGCAATTACCTAAAATGTTAAATGATTAAAGACTAGTCAGTATAATCCTTTAGATGAATAACATTCCGAATCATCAATCTACCTCCCTTTCTTATCATGCGCTTTCTAGCCATGAAATTGTCGAGAGTTTTGAGAGCAGTGCAGATAATGGATTAACTTCTGAGGAAGTGGCACTCCGCTATGAAAAGTATGGCAAGAACGAATTGCAATTTAAGCCTGGAAAACCTGCTTGGCTGAGATTTTTGCTGCAATTTCATCAGCCGTTGCTCTACATTTTGTTAATAGCGGGGACGGTTAAAGCGTTTCTGGGTTCTTGGACGAACGCATCGGTAATCTGGGGTGTAACCCTAATTAATGCCATCATTGGCTATGTGCAAGAAGCTAAGGCAGAAGGAGCGATCGCATCTCTGGCAAAAGCAGTGACTACTGAAACTACTGTACTGCGGGAGGGACAACCCCTACGAATTCCCTCGCGAGATTTAGTACCAGGGGATATAGTTATGCTGGCATCAGGAGACAAAGTTCCAGCAGATTTGCGATTATTACGGGTGCGTAACTTACAGGTGGATGAATCCGCTCTCACAGGAGAATCTCTTCCAGTTGAGAAATCCCTTGAGATTTTACCCCCTGACACAACCCTTGCAGAACGTCACAATATGGCTTATGCTGGCAGTTTTGTTACCTTTGGACAGGGAGAGGGGGTCGTAATTGCGATCGCCAATGCTACCGAGGTAGGGCAGATTTCCCAGTCGATGAACAATCGAGTTAGTCTCACTACTCCCCTTACCCGTAAATTTGAGAAATTTAGTCACACTCTGATCTATGGCATCTTGGCTTTGGCAGCTTTTACCTTTGTGGTGGGATTGGGACAGGGTGAGTCTTGGGTTCAGATGTTTGAAGCAGCAGTGGCGTTATCAGTGAGTGCTATTCCTGAAGGTTTACCTGCGGTGGT
>JBHJNX010000098.1:0-6582 GCA_050330335.1 Pleurocapsa sp.
GAACAATTCAAAAACGTAAATTTTACGCATTTTAATTTTGCTGCTTCTGCACTCTATATTTTAGCTGCTCCTTCAACGCCTGAAAGTGCTAGAAAATATGCCTTACAACTTGCTACTGAGGGAGAAAATATTACTTATTCTTTAGCTAAATTAGTTGTCAAACATCACAAAGAATTAGCTGACATGGATACTTATTTACCAAACCAATTGAATTCGAGTAACATAACGCAATTGAATACTCAAGAATTGAATACTCAAGAAATATTGCCAGAAGTTGATGTTATTCAAAAAAATATTGCTGGAAACTTTAACAAAAGCGTCCGAATTATTGCAATTAAAAAAGAAAGTCCAAAATACATTGAAGACACAATTCAGGACTTTGAGATTATCTATGCTGGTAATTGTATTGCAGTAGAGGGCAGCCCTAAAAAATTGACGATTTTATTCAGGAAAATGCAAGATAATCCTCAGTTTGCTGAAGATATTTTCAGACAAGCTGAATTGTTATCTGAATAGTCAAAACTAACAGATTAAGTGCGTAATGATGTTACTTGGTATTTTCTATTTTCGGTGGTTGAATACCCTTTCCTATTTCCTCTGCTTTTTTTACTTAACATTATTGAATGATTATTGGTCTTGAATAAAACAAATATAAGTGTATTTCGCCATTCTTGTATATAAGCGATCGCACTCTCAAAGGCTATTGCCGACGTTAAAAATTAACACTTAATATTCTTTTATTTCTCGAATATGCCTGCGCCTTTCAAGTATCTCACAGGTTACAGTTTGTTAGATCGGTAAAATACAGCATTGATTCTCTTGGTGATTTTTAGAAATTAGCTATTAGCCTAGTAATTGTATTTTTAATATCTTAAATAATCAAAAATTCATGTATGTAACTAGTTAGATATTCCTTTTTTCTACACCTTGATCTGGTGTTTCAAGACATAATTTTGACTACAAAATTTTATAATATTAAGCAAACATTAATATTATCTCTTCTCTAAAATTTCTCTAATATGATGATTACTAAAGTTGCTTGCATATATCTTTCCAAAATATCGACCTAATAGCCATAACGAAAAAGTATTTTTCTTGTGGATAAAAGCTATTCTATCAATCAATGTAAATAGACAATTCATACCTTTAGGAGTATTTAGGCCATGCCAGGTAAACGTAGCAGAAAAGGCACAAACCAACAATTTAATTGTCCTTATTGCCATACAAAATTATGGCGCATGGGAAGTCCAAAGCATTATCTTTATTATCAAGAAACATCAGAGGTACAAAAACATCTCAATATTACTCGCAAAAAGGCAAGTTTTTTGATGGCTCAAAATAATATATATCTCGACAGAAGCTCTTGGATTGAAGATTTTTGTTGCGAACAACATGGAACAATGTGGTTAAAAATTTCTCGTAAGGTTGATAGTTCGATGAAAGTATCTTTGGCTACTGCTGAAGATTGGAAAAAATCAACTGGCACGATTAATCCTAATTTTCCTAATCCTTCTGTTAGTGAATTTAGCTATTCTATGAGTCGTAAGCCTCAGATAAAATCCAATAGTTAAAATACCACAGACAGATAAAATCTCTTTGATAAAAAGCAGTATTTAAATCGAAAAAACGTACTGTCTTATCGTATTTGAGCTTTAAATTTTGTGACAAAGTAGCTCTGTTAACTAATTAACTTTGATAAGAAATATTTCATAATAATCAAATTAAATCTACAGTATGCAATACTAAAAATATAGAAACACAGACAAAGATATTAGTTTCAAACTAATAATTTAAAAAGTATAGAGTTACACAAATATCAGCCTTAAAATGTTTTATTATTCTTTTAATAGAGATAAATAAAACGCGCCAAAGCCAAGAGAATTACACTATTAAAAAAATCAAATTAATAGTAAGCACTAATCTAGATTTTTTAAACGAATTGGCGTTCATATACTTCTAGTTAAATATTCAGTTTAATAGTTCTAACTTTAGCAACAGATTTTCTGTTGAAGATTATTCGAGAAGACACCAGTGAGTGAACTTTAATAATCTTAGGAAATAGAATTATAGTGTCTATTTTTAAATAAGCATTAACTCATTTAATTAATTATTCAACATTACTCAATATTTGAGTGTTTGGCGATGATAAAATCACTTCGACTGGCTAAGCCTAGCTTGAGCCAGCAAAACCCTTTGGTTAGCGTAATTATTGGTAATTACAACTATGGTTATTTTCTAGCTGAAGCGATAGAGAGCGTTTTACAACAAACCTATCGCCATTTTGAATTGATTGTTGTTGATGATGGATCGACTGATAATTCACGAGAAGTTATTGAATCTTATCGGGGATTAATTGCAATCTTTCAGCCCAATAGTGGTCAGGGTGAAGCTTTTAACGTCGGAATTACTAAAGCTCAAGGAGAAATTATTTGTTTTCTTGATGCTGACGACTATTATCATCCTGATAAATTGAGGAAAATCGTTAGTGGTTTTTGCACTCATCCCCGATGGGTGCAAATATCTCATGGGAGGATTGCAGTAGATCGCGACGGCACTCCTATTGGCACGGGTTCTAAAACGCATAATCAAGGAGATGTTAGCCACTTACTATTGCAATGGGGTAGATATGCCATGAGTATAACTTCAGCATTAGCTTATCGTCGTCAAATTTTAGAACAAGTTTTGCCGATTCCCACGACGAGAAACGAGGCTGCCGATACATATCTGACGGCAGCAGTACCTTTTTATGGTGAAGTCGGCTGTATTGATGAACCGCTAATGTTTTATCGCATACATGGTAATAACTTACAGGCACGTACTGATAACATTCAATTTTTGCTCAAACAGCGTGAATCAAATGCTAATTATATCAATGCAACGGCAGCAAAAGTGGGATTGAGCGATCGCTTTGACTTACAACGAGACGCTGATTATCGCAGCCTCCAAGCAGTTCAACAAGGTACTTCTTCTTTAAAGGAGACAATAGAAATAATCTGGCTTTCGTGGCGAGAAAGCCAAGCGATCAAACGTAGTCCTAAAGATCTTCTCGAAAGACTATTGAGGCGTGGTCTGTGCGCTCTCATGCCTAAAGAAGGCAAATCGATTTTACGTCTGGGGTTACGGGGTTATTTTCGTGCCAGATTAACTCGTGTAAAACACAGATTTAAGCCAGTCGCAACTAAATAAAAAAGTATCAAACACAATAATTGTTCGAGCAACGATGAATCATTATTTTAATGTTATACGCAGACATCGTAATCCTTTGATTGTGGTGAACTTCTTGATAATAGTGATGACAGTATTATCAGCAACAGTACTCGCAAATATTTGGTCTCCTCCAGTATGGACAGCAAAGGCAAAATTGAATGTACCTAATTCTGGAGGTAATTTAAATGCCGATCTGGGTACTTTAGGAAGCATCAAAGATAGCAGTACTGCTTTTTCTAAAGAAGTAAATCCCTTACAAATTCAGTCTACTATTATCACCAGTGATGCTGTGATCGGTAAAATTTGGGATAAAGATCTTGAAAAAGCTAATTTTCCAGCCCTTAAAAGCTTCAAAAATCTATTTACTGTCGAGGTATTACCGCAATCTTCAGTTATTGCTCTAGAAGCTAAAGGTTCTAGTTCCGAGTTAGCTTTGGCAAGAGCTAATAATCTTGCCAAAGCGTTTCAACAGCGTCTGAATGAATTGCGCTATTCGGATGCTGATTTTCGGCAAGAATTTGCTCAAGAAGAGCTTAAAAAAACTAAAGATGACCTGCTTAAAGCTGAACAAGAACTGGCTGAATTTCGACATCTTACAGGTATTGTCGATAGCGACACTCAAACTCAACAGCTAGTCAGTTCCATTAATCAACTCAAAAGCCAGCTGACTCTTATTCAATCTGAGGCGGAGGCTGGTCAAACTAGAGCAGAAATTGCCGCTAATTATTTTAAAACTACTCCCGAAAAAGCAATCCAATCGCTAAATTTAGCAGAAAATCAAGAATATCAAGAAGCAAGACAAAAGTTAACTCAAACGGAAATTGAGTTATCTGATGCTCGCGGTAACTATAAAGACTCTAGTCCTCAAGTACAAAATCTTTTGTTTAAGCGCGAACAACTCACCCAGGAACTAGAACAAAAAATCAGCAAGATACTTCCTGGTGTTAGTCGTCAGGAGATTGATGCTACCTTAGGTAACAAAGGCTCCACCAAACGTCTGGATATAATTGCCGAGTCCCTAGCTTCTCAGGCAAATAGTCAAGGACTCCAACAACAAACAATTCAAATTCAAAATCAGATTGATAAACTAACTAATGAACTTAATAATATTTCCGCCAACAAAACTAAGCTAATTGAACTAGAAAGAAAACACAATATTGCCGAGGGTATCTATAAAGGAATTGTTGCTCAAACCAATCGAGCCAAAATTGATAATTTTAACAGTTATCCTAATGTGCAATTAATTGATGGACCAATTCTCGATCCTGTTCCAGAAAAAGCTAGTAAAAAACTGATTTTATTGGGTGGAATACTGACTTCAATATTTGCTAGCGTGAGTCTTGTATTATTTCTAGAATCTAATTCGCCCTTGCTAAGTCCCAAAGATCTAATGCTGTTAGAATTTTCAGTTTTATTTCGTATTGCTCGTCTGAAACAGCCCTATTTGGAATTAAAGGAAGCAAAGAGTAATCAAGTAAATTCTCGCCCTCTTTTGAACCCTGCTCCTTTGTCTGATTTACCCCCATCAAAGAACTTGCCATTGTATAAAAACGATCAAATAGTAGATGATTGGCAAGATAACGATTTGACAGTAATAGAGTTTGAGCGTCTGGCAACAACTTTTCGCTCTTTAGTTTTAAACAATCATCGTGTAATGATTACCAGTGCGACGGCTGGTGAAGGCAAAACTACGATCACTTTAGGACTAGCGATCGCTCTTCAAAAATTGGGTTTCAATGTCTTAGTTGTCGATGGTGACCTGCAAAGAGCTAGTCTGAGCAGACATTTTGGCGTTATTCCAAAACAACAAAGAACTGAGGGCATAGAAATCGAACCCACGATTAATTTTGGTTATGGACTAAGTCTGATGCCAGCTCCAGCAGTACCCAAAGAGGATACAGCTCGATTTTTTGCCAAGGGGCAGTTTGAACAACATCTCGAGCGAGTACAGGCAGAAGGTAATTACGATTATGTCCTGGTGGATACTCCCCCGATTAGTTTAACTAGTGAAGCGATGTTGATGACTCCGATAATCGACAACGTACTGTTTGTTGTCAGACCAGGAAAAAGCGATCGCCATTCAGTGATGGACGGTATAGAACAGCTTAAATTACATAAAGCGCAAATCAAAGGCTTGATCCTAAATGAAGTTAATTCTTCTAGTAGCAATTATCGCTACGGATATCACCTAAAATCACAACCGGCTCTTGCTGCCGAGATCTTGCAGTAGCAACCTATGCATCAAATTTTAAATAAACAGAATCATTTCCAGTCCCACCCACCCCCCGAAAAGCTATTTACGGGGATTTTTATACGCTGGAGTTGCTTAACAACAACCGAAAAAGTGGTTTGCGCTAATATCGTCTTGTTGCCAGTCTGGTGGTTAGTGGGCATCATCAACTATTTACTATTATCCTTGTCGTTGTGGATTGTACTCTATGAATGGTTGCGTTATGGTAGGCTGAGCTTGAAACGCCCTAGCTGGGCAGTAATTGCTTTATTTGCCTTTTCTGCTTACGAAAGTATAGATACATTATTCGTTTTTTTGGATCTCTACCCATCAATAGATATACCTTCAGATTCAGTTGTTAGTCTTAATAACGTAATTAAATCAGGTTTTCAGTTTTCAATTCCTTTTTTAGTTTGGTATATCCAGAGTAACAATACCAGAGTTCGCCTGGAAGTAGTTGCCTGGGCTTGTTCGATTAGCGTGATTCAGATGCTATTGGGCTGGCTGATTTTTCAATTTGCCTTTCCAGGATGGATTGACAATCCACCACGCAACCTTTATGCCATATTGACGGGAAAAAGCAACTTTACCCCAGGAGATGTTGGAGGTTGGGGCAACTACTTGGCGTTTTATGATGAGGAGCGCGTCAGATTTTTCTTTGGTCACTACCAAGCAGCAGCAGCATACTTAGGTTTTGTAAGTCTAATCGCTGTAGATCTCAAAAATCGCCTTTGGTCGTGCCTACTAGTGGCAACCTGTATCTTTTTGTTAATTTTGATTGGTTCTCGCTCAGTTTGGCTAGCCTTACCAGCAGCTTTATCAATTCGCTTTTTCTTCGCTTTGGTTAAGTGGCGATTGACGGCACTGGTATTTGCCCTCTTAGCTATTTTTACTTTTGCTACCTTATCTGTTACCCCAGTTACGGACATGATTTTTGCTACTTTCACGGATACGGCTTCGGCAGTAGCCAATGCTCGTGCTGGTTCGACTGAAGGTCGCTCTAAAGTCTATAAAGCGACTTTAGAAAAGATTCCCGATAAGCCAATTTTTGGTCATAAAGTGGAAGGTCCGCCAGCTAGAGGAGGACCAACGGTTTTCGTAGTAAATCCACCTCGGATCGGTTCTCACAGCTTTATTCTCGGCGA
>JBHJNX010000099.1:0-12057 GCA_050330335.1 Pleurocapsa sp.
TAGATTGCCTCTTAGATAACAAACCTCTCTATCTTCAACCCCAAGATAGTTTATATGCCCTCCAAGTAGCGGCAGCGGCTCGTAAATCTGTAGCTACTAATCAAGTAATCGATTTTAACTTCTCACCAATGTATAGACGTTCACGGGGAACGTCTGGCACTGGCAAACAAGAAGGATAAAAGCTATCAAGCCATACTACTTTCAATCGCCCAACGAGCTAGTTCAGTACGATTATTAAGGTTGGTTTTATTGAGCATATTAGAAACATGGCTTTCAATAGTACGTTGACTCACGTTGAGTTTGTCAGCTATTTCGCGGTTAGCCATACCTTTGGCAACCAACTGAACTACTTTAAGCTCTGTCGGGGTCAATTCTACATTACTGGGAACAACAATTGTCGGATTGCCATCTAAACCTTTAGGACGACCTTGCTCCCAACGTTTAATTTGATTGAGAGAAGACTCTACTTGCGCCACCAATTCTTCTGGTTCAAACGGCTTAACCATATAAACATCAGCACCCTCGTTTAAGCCTTTGACTCGATCTTGACTTTGACCTTTAGCAGACAAAAATAATACAGGAATACGATTGGTTGTAGGTTCTTTACGGATATGCTGTACCAGAGAATAGCCGTCCATTTCTGGCATCATCACATCACAGATAATCATATCTGGAACGCCTTCGTCAAGAATTTCTAGAGCTTCTCGACCATTTTCTGCCGTGACCACATTGTAACCTCGAAATTCTAGGTAATCTTTTACCAATAAAATCAGGTTCGGGTCATCATCAATAAGAAGCAGATTTTTATTATCTTTCAGAGAATTATCTTTCATAGGTGATAGTCTTTAATCTTTAATCTTGGGTGCTGCGTTAATCCAGTCAAATTAGTATCCCTATATTTATTTAAATCCCAAAGGTATAGGGAATGAAGATTTTTAATAATCTGTTAATTCAACTAGACATGAGCAACCTACTTAAAACTTACATAACTGTAGAATTACATAATCTCTAATCTAACCTCTCAATTTACTTTTGACCTCCCTTTTATATAAAATGTATTTAAGTAATATTTGTTGGAAGTTTGACCCAGACAAACAAATGAATAATCTCATCAATAATAATTTAATTCTTTTTTTTAATATCGTCACTTTTTATGATTTTAATTGAGTACAATTTCGTCAATAAAATAACGCAAATTACTTTAATAGTTACCTTTTAAGTTTATTTACCAATCATGACTGATTTTACCGAACAACTAAATCAATTAATTAAATCCCGACGTTCAACAAAACCACGTTCTTACAACGGTCGTAAGATTACTGATGATTTAATCTGGCAAATTTTAGATAATGCTAACTGGGCTCCTAATCATGGCTTAACTCAGCCCTGGCGATTCAAAGTTTTTACTGATAGAGGCTTAGAAAAATTAGCTGCTTTTCAAGCTAATTTATACCAACAGATTACACCTAAAGAAAAATTTAAACCTGAAAAATATGAGCGAATGAAGACAAATTTACTTAAGTCTTCTCACGTAATTGTTATTTGTATGGAACGGCAAAAATCAGAAAAAATACTTGAAATAGAAGAGATAGAAGCAGTAGCTTGTAGTGTACAAAATATGGCATTGACTGCCGCCGCTTACGGCATTTGTAGCTTTTGGGGTTCTGGTGGAATTACTTATACTGAGGAGTTAAAAACATTTCTTGGCTTGGGAAAAAAAGACCGATGTTTGGGATATTTGTACTTGGGATATAGCGATAATCCTACTACTGCCAGTCGTCGCGATGCGATCGCCGAAAAAGTCACATGGTATAATTCATAAACTGCTTTTAAAGTGAGTTGACAAGAGAACCCAGAGAAATAGAAACTCAAGATATACAAAATATCATACTCCAACAGGGAAGAATGAAAACAGAACTTCAAGTCGAATCTCTCCTGCAACCATTTCAACGTTTTGGCGTAAATTTGGGCTTAAAACGCATTAAACGGTTATTAGTGGCTTTGGGTAATCCTCAAGATTCCGTGCCAGTCATTCAGGTTGCAGGTACGAATGGCAAGGGTTCGGTGTGCGCCTATCTATCATCGATGTTAACCGAAGCCGGCTATCGTGTAGGACGCTATACTTCTCCCCATTTAGTAGATTGGACAGAAAGAATTTGTCTCAATGAAAAAGCCATTACTAGTGAAGCATTGATTGAAGTGTTGCAAAAAATTCAAGAGAAAATCGACACCAATGCCGAAAGTCCTACTCAATTTGAAGTAATTACCGCCGCGGCCTGGCTGTATTTTGCGCGATCGCACGTAGACATAGCAGTTATGGAAGTAGGTTTAGGGGGTAGGTTAGATGCAACTAATGTCTGCAATCAATCCCTAGTCAGTATTATTACTTCGATTAGTAGAGAACACTGGCAGCGTTTAGGACCTACCCTGTCCGACATTGCTGGAGAAAAAGCCGGGATTCTCAAACCCAATTGTCCCGCAGTTATCGGTCAACTTCCCCAGGAAGCAAAAGAAGTGGTTACAGCCAGAATTAAAGCCTTAAATTGTCCTGCGGTTTGGGTAGAACCAGCTAAAGAATTGTCGATTTCTCAGTCTCGTTGGGCGAGATATGATGGTGTAGAATATCCCTTACCTCTTTTAGGAAAAATACAGCTAACTAATTCAGCGATCGCCATTGCGGCGATGCAAGTCTTACAAAAACGGGGTTGGGACATTCCTCAGTTAGCAATTCAAACAGGCATGAGTAAAACTCGTTGGCCAGGTCGTTTGCAGTGGATAACTTATGAAAAACGCTCAATACTAATTGATGGAGCGCATAATACCGCCGCGGCGATCGCCCTACGTCAGTATGTAGATACTCTCAATCCCCCAGTTATTTGGGTAATGGGAATGTTATCTACCAAAGACCATGAAGATATTTTTGCCGCTTTATTGCGTCCCGGTGACGAACTACATTTAGTCCCAGTTCCCGACCATAGTAGTGCCGTTCCCGAAGAATTAGCAACATTAGCAACACAGGTTTGTTCTCAATTAAGTAACTGTCAAACTTACGGCGATTTATTTACCGCTTTAACCAGCTTGTGGGCAAATAATTCAGATACCGAACCTTTGGTAATTGTTTGTGGTTCACTTTATTTAATTGGTCACTTATTGAACGGACAATCAGCCCATACTAGTTCGATAATTTTCTAAATATTACCCAAAATAGTCTTTATCCATAATTTCTTCGATTTCGACAAAACTATCTTGAGGGATTTCAAAATCAAACGACATTGTGGCGATCGCATCTTGATAGATATCTGAATATTCAGCTTTGAGATAATTATCGAGACTGGGATTTCTCTTGAGTATACGCTTAATACGATTGCGAAAATTTGTTACTTCCCGCATCCAACTATTACGACATCTTTCTCTCTCAGTTTCCCAATACTTTAATTTCAGGATATGCTCGATTAATCGCTGTATATAACTATCAAGCGCTCGCTTTTCAGACTTCCCCATGTCATCAATTTCGTCTAGCAAGTTATCCCAATCCATTTGCTCAAAATCTCTATTTTGAATAGCTTTTTTCATTTGTTCAACCCATAGATTGAAGTCTGTTTCGTGTAACTGTTTTAAGTTAGTATCCATTTCTTTTAGTTATTAGATAAGTATAATTGTTTTAATTACATTAATAGCACCAACATAGTCCTGTGCTTCAATTTTCTTCCTTAATAGTTACTGTCACCCGTTCCCTGTCTTGAAAAGACGGGGCTTGCGGCTAAGGACACGTCATCTGAGGTTTCCTCAGATGCGTGAGATGTCCGTGACCGTTGGTAAAAATCGACTTAGCTAATCAGTTCTTTAGCTCGTTTGACAAAGTTATCGACAGTAATGCCATTAAAACCCATAATTTGAGCCGCACTGTTGCCTGTTTCTCCTCGTTTCCAAGCAAAAATATCTCGTTTGAGATTACTCCGCAGCATAACTGGTTCTAACATAGCACTTGTACCTCCTGTTACTGCTATTAAAGCGTCGCCACCGAATATAGTTTCAAATTCACTATCGCTGAGGAAATGGCCATCTTGTTGGAAACAAGTGTCCCAAGCCACATCAGAGGGACGATATAAACGACGGGGATTAATAATAGAAACGATTTTAGAACCAATTCCCTGAGATTTAAGTTGTTGGGCGGCTTCAAATACGGGTATTAAAGTCATGTCACCGATAACGGCAAAAACCACTACCTTACTCTTCTCAAGGGGGGCTTGGGGGGGATCGATTTCTTGTAAAATTACTCCCCCTTTATCTAACCCTTCTTTGGTTTGCTCAAAAGTTGTGCGGATGGGTAGAGGAGATTTGCTAGCAGTGATGGTAATACCTTTATTTTTAGTAGATAATGCCCATTCATAACAAACCTGAATACTATTAGCATCGCAGGGAAACAGAGGGAAGATATTCCCATTACGCATCATACCTGCAAAATAGTTTTCGATTTCCGGACGTTGGTGAGTCCAACCGTTGCGCCCTTGTTCTAATGCACCGGCGGTAAATAAAGTAATCGTTGAAGGAGTTAGGCGGCGTAATTCTGCCATTGCCTGAGTTACAGTTTGCCAGATGGGTAAACCATTAATGGCAAAAGATTCATAGGAACACCAGAGACTACGCGCCCCAAATAAAGCTTGGGCTGCGGCTAACCCCGCACAAGCATCTTCACTGAGAGGTTCGTAAACTTGCCCTTGGGGTTGTTGAAAATAGGTTTCGTCAGTAGTGGGATGGAGGATTTTTAAGGCTACGTTGATGTTGTTAATTCCCGATGCTGCATTACCGTCGGCGTTAGTAACGATAAACTTGGAGTCTTGTTGTCCTACGTATGCCGCGATCGCACCCATTGCCGTAGTGGCGACTTTTTTCTCTCCTCCAACTGTATACTCTTCTAGGGGAATTGTGCCTAAATCGGTTAGGGGATATTCTTTTTCGGTAACTGCGGTATTAACTGCTGCACCACCATTAGAACGTAGGAAATTAGTTCTGACTAACTGCCAAGCATCGGGAGTTAATGCCCTTTCTTTTAAAGCAGCTACGATATAATCTTTATCTACGCTATCTCCTGGATATAGATTATGGGCTTGTGCGCCTCGTTTGTGTACCCCCGCACCTTTAAGTTGTTTGACGATTAAAACGGTTAACTTGCCATCTAATGCGGATTTAGCTGCTTTGTCGGTAGCTTCTAACACGGCTTGAGTAAAGGCCATTCTTGCTGTTAACAAGAACTTGGTACTGTCTACATAATCTCCCGGTTGGTTGCTATCATCATAATCTTTAGCATCAACTAGAATCACCTCAGCAAAGCCATTACCAGACCAATAAGCCATCATTTCCTCATTGGTTTTGGTAGATACCATACTGTGATGTTCTTGGGAGTAGCCATTCCAAACTAAGATGGGTAAAAAGTTAGTAACGTTGGGATAAGCAGTATTAAAATGACCGAAGCTACTCATGATATAGGGTTCTCCCAAACCCCCATCACCGATAGTGACGGGAAATAATATTCCAGGATGGAGTTTAGCACCAGCCATAGCAAAATGCTGTCCCTGTCCTAAAGGCCCTGCGGGACTGAGTAAACCGGGAATTTGTCCTGAAAGATGCCCCAAAAGTCCGTGCATTTCCCGAAAGCGATCGCGCAAATCCTGCACAGTATTAATGCCCATCGCTTCTAAGGAAGTATCTAAAAAGACATTACTATAAAAACCAGGAGCATGATGCCCTACTTCAGTAATAATATTTTTATGTCCCAACATCATTAAAGCGGCGATCGCCTCAGCAATGGAAGCAAAACCTCCTGGATGTCCAGACTGTTTGCTAGCAGTGATTTGTAAGGTTAAATAGCGCAGTGCATCAGCTGCTAACATAGTTTGATAGACTGCTGATGATTCTGAAGGGGAGTTAATTGCAGTCTGTCCTTTTTTAATCACTGGTTCTCGTCCATATTGCTCGAAACCAGGTAAATTTTCTTTAAAATGCTGTATGCCCTGACAAAAAGCAGGGATGTTAGTCGCAACGGTCATAGATATCGTCCCTTAATTTACCAAACTGCAAGTATTAAATAAATCTTACAGTTTTGTGGGGGACAAAGCGATTATGGTTCTTTATAGTTATCATTCAAAAACTCACCGCAGGCTTTCAACCAGGACAAACAAGTTCCAGAATTACGCATTCAAAAGTAATTAATTTTACGAAGTGGAAGGAAGCCCTGCGGCGGTCTCACGCATCCGAGGTCTCCTCGGATGTCGCCACCTTGGCTTTTCAAGTCAGGGTCTCTTTCACCGCCAATTAAAATTATTAATTTGCAATCTGATCGTACCGATTTCTAACACTGGGTTATAACGTAAGATGAGATTATGAGTGCGACGACTGTATTCTAAGATGTAGTCAGTACTAATTTCGTCTTGATTATCTAAACTAAAAGAAGTTTGAACTCCCAAGCGAATTGGCCCGTATATCTGCTGGGTAATTCCTAAAGAAATAGTGCTGCGATCAACATCGCGATCAAACAGAAAAGGAGATTCATCGACGCGGATACTTTGAGAGTAACTGAGATTAAATCCTGTATAATCGAGCCAAGAACGAGAAAAATGACCAAGTTGACCTTCTATTCCCATGCTTCCTCTCAGGGATACTTGGAGATCACCGTTACTGTAAAAACTACCCACACCAGAAATACCAGTAACGAGTTGTAAGTAGGGAACTATGGGTATGGGAGAATAGCGTAATCCTCCTTCTTGGGTAGCAGGTAGGGGTTGACCTCGCCAAATAGAGAACCCTTTATTGAGAAAAGCCGCAGCTTGATAGCGAGTAAGATTGAGGCGATCGCCTTCTGGTTCGGATTCTAACAATTCTTCTCGGTCAGTTTCAGCATTAATATTTTGAATCGATCCTTGGTATCTCAAACCGATGCCTGTATTACCTAAAATAATATCTGGAGAAGTAATTATCCCACCGAAGCTACTACGAACAGTACGAAAACCTAAAGAACCATTAAACAAGCGATCGCGATAATTATATTCCAAACTGAAAGTATGAGGACGTTCTAAATTGCCAATTAGTTGTCTGGCAGAGATTTTAGCACGAGTGTTATCTTCTAGGTCTGAAATATCAAAACTGGCTAGGCTCAGATCGGCATTTAAACTAGTTCTCGAAGAAATAATAGTATTCAATTTACTTTCTAAACCCCAGACATCGGCATTAAATACCCCACCTTGTTCAGATTCGCTAAACTTAAAAGCCGTAGGAAATAAAGCTCGTTGCAGAAAATATTGAGGTGTCAAACTCCAATTGACTGTTTCTGTATTAAGAAGATTAAAGTCCCGTTCGATATATAAACCACCACGTTCGTCCCCATCAAAGCTGAAACTTACAATACTTTGTGGACGGCTGCGACGATCAAAGACTACAGTATTAACTAATAAGGGAATACTCAAACTGTCATCGATAACCAGACGAGGTTTAGTAGTAGTTAATTTACTGCTTAAAGTGTCAGTTGCAGTAAAATTGGCTGTAGCGGCTCTTAATTCTAACTCTGGTGGCGAAAACGGGTCATTTGTCAGTCTAATATTCGTTGCTTGCCAAGTTTTACCGTCAAATTTCATAGTTTCAGCAGCAAATCTCAGTTGCTCGATCGCTCCGTCAGCAATATTATTATTAACTAAACCGCGATCGCTACCGAGAGTCAGATTAACACCCGAAGTTGCAGTAACATCGGTAATAGGCTGGTCAGCTATTAGACGCTCGCTCAAAGCTCGGTCGGGAATCACTCTATCTGAAGGTAATTGAGGGGATAAATCCTGACTGAGATTAGGTAAATTGACTTGTCCTGTAGCCTGAGAAATCACTCCCCGGTCTTCAACTAAATAATATTCAAACTTTTCTCCTGCTAGAGTTTGTTCCCCCCGTGTTAACACCACATTCCCCTCAGCCACCGCCAGGCGGTCGGTTAAATTAACTCTCAGGCGATCGCTAGTCAGCACCGAGTCAGCAAAACGCAAGACTACATTACCAGTAGCTGTCACTACTCCTGTCTGTTGATTGTATTCCTGGCCATCGGCAATAATTTCTATTACCTCTACCGGATCGATGGGAATCGTGACATCGTCTTCTGGAGTAACAACTTCAGTATTAGAAATGGTAAATTTTTGCATTGCTCCCCCACGCTGTTGAGTAATCAGTAATTTGGGAGTCTCGGCAGATCTTGGGGAATTTCTTGGGGATCTCGCCACAAGGGAGCTGCGAAGCGATCGCACTATTGCAGGTGGGGGGGAAATGTCAGCTAGATAAATCAATTGCAGCACTCTCTTTTAATGCAAGATTTAGATTATTTGCCTGTAAGCCAACTAAACAGCATAAACTAATAAAGGCGAAAGGCCTAAGTAAAAGTAGCAAGTACTAACCAATGACCCATGCCCCATGACCGATATGGAATTATTGCAACAAGTTAGAGTTATTGACCCCGATGGGGGAATAGACCGCCGTGCTGATGTAGCGATCGCAGATGGTAAAATTATAGCTATAGAAACTCAGATAACCGATTATCCAAGCAATACAGCAATTGTAGATGGTAAAAATTTAGTCTTGGGTTCGGGATTAGTAGATCTTTACAGTCATAGTGGAGAACCTGGTAATGAATCACGAGAAACCCTTGCGGATTTATTAGCTAGTGGGTTGGCTGGTGGTTTTACCCAAATAGCTATACTTCCAGATACCATTCCCGCCATCGATAATGCTAACTTAATAACCTCTCTTCATCAAAAAGCCAAATATTTACATTATCAGACATTACCTCAAATTCATTTCTGGGGGGCAATTTCTCCCAGTCAAGACAGCAAAAAAATGAACGAATTAGCCGAACTCAAAGACACGGCTGTAGGTTTTACCGATGATTATAATTTAGGCAATCTCAAGTTACTCAAACAGGTATTAGAATACATTCAACCCTGGCAAAAACCCATCGCGATCGCTTTAGACCGTAACGAACTAACTAATAACGGTGCAATCAGAGAAGGTGCAATGTCCATTAGTGCCGGATTGTTGGGAAATCCAGCCTTTTCTGAAGCCGCCGCGATCGCTGCCGTCTTAGAAATAGTTGCCGC
Source organism: Pleurocapsa sp. (assembly GCA_050330335.1). Classification (GTDB taxonomy): domain Bacteria; phylum Cyanobacteriota; class Cyanobacteriia; order Cyanobacteriales; family Xenococcaceae; genus Waterburya. The sequence continues at coordinate 9,126 of JBHJNX010000099.1, forward strand.
TATTGATACGCCTGTACACATAATGCGCGTATCTACCCAAAGAGGAGTAGAATTAATTGCCGATGCCAAACAAAGGGGAGTACCCGTGACTGCCAGCACTACCTGGATGCACCTACTATTTAATACTAACCACAGCAGCAGTTATGACCCCAATTTACGCCTCGAACCACCTTTAGGCAACAAAAATGACCAAATTGCTTTAATAGACGGGGTGGAACAGGGAATTATTGACGCGATCGCCATCGACCATCAGGCATATACCTACGAAGAAAAAACCGTCCCCTTTGCTCAAGCACCCCCAGGAGTAATTGGTTTGCAATTAGCTCTACCCCTACTCTGGCAGAAATTTGTGACAACAGGAAAATGGTCGGCTCTCCAACTCTGGCAAGCTCTCAGCAGTCGTCCCCGTCAATGCTTGCAACAACCCCCCATAAAAATTACTCCCCATCAACCCACTGAATTAGTCTTATTCCACACCCAACAAACCTGGATTGCCAACAGTCAAAACCTCAAAACCCCGGCCCAGAATTCCCCCTGGTATGGGCAGGAAATTATCGGTCGCGTGATTAAAACAGTAATCAGTAGTCAGAAGAGCAAACTAAGGAGCGATCGCGCTAATAGAGCCGTACAAAATTAACTTAGGACATTAGGACATATGAGTTATCGACTCAAAGTAGCAAGTAGCAACGGGATTGAGTTTTAAACTTTATTTTGAAACTTGCATAAAGATTTAACCTCGAACCTATATGTAAATATATTGATCGCCTAAAATTAAATTTATCAATTTAGTTCGGTAAAATATCCTGTTGTTTTGAGAGCGATAAGTCATGTGTCCCCGTGTCAAACCTCGTGCTAAAGCTGTTCCTAAGTCTACAGTCGCCAAACTGTGGATTTTGCTAGTTGGGGTAAATCAATATCAGGATGAAACAAATTTACCATCTCTGCAATATTCGGCGTTAGATTGTCAGGGATTGGGAGAAGCACTTAAAGAAGCGACGGCAAGTTTTCAGGCCAAGGAAATATTCACCCATCATGACTTTGTGAGTCAACAACCCCAATTAGCCGCAGTTGGTGCAACTTTAGAACACATCGTCAGTACAGCACAGCCAGATGATACAATTCTATTTTATTTTTCAGGACACGGAATTTTAGAAACCGAGACACAGCAGGTGGTTTTGTGTTTGAATGACACTTACAAAGATCGGTTGTTAGATACGGGTTTGGCCTTAAACAATCTTCTGCAACAGTTGGGAAACTGTGCTGCCAGTCAGCAACTAGTGTGGTTAGATGCCTGTCATAGTGGTGGTATGACTTTAAGGGGAACAAGTAAAATTTCTTTGGCAGACCCGAGTTCTCAATTAGTTAGAGTATTGCGTCATAAAGCTGCTCAGAGTAAGGGGTTTTATGCTTTATTATCTTGCGACCAAACTCAACAATCGTGGGAGTTTCCCGAATTAGGACATGGAGTATTTACCTACTATTTGATGCGGGGTTTACGAGGAGAAGCAGCAGATATTCAAGGGATTATTGAAGCAGATGCTTTGTATCAATATGTTTACCACCAAACCTTACGCTATATCGATAAAACTAACCAACAAATTCGGTTAATTAATCAACAAAAAAGCAGTAGGGGTGAAAGCAGACTGCAATCGGAATTTCCCTTACAGACTCCCAAACGCATTGTTGAAGGTTTTGGTAAAGTTATTCTAGGAGTGCGATCGCCTGTTGATTTAGAAATTAACCCCCGTCAGGCCTTGGTAGTAGATGGTGCTTTGCAGGGCAATAAAACCACTCTCGATTTGAGTAAAGTCTTACAGGGTAGTGGTAATTTTACCCTCGATTATTTTCCCCAAAACAATAAGAAATGGTCGGAAGTTAGAGGTGCGATCGCTACTTGCTTGAATTCTCAGTTATCTCCACAGCAAAAAATCGATGGAGAACTTGCTACGGCTTTATTGTATTTAAGGGGACAGATTGAAACCACAGAAGAAGGTTCTTGGTTGGTGTTGCGCGACGGAGTACGTTTGTCTCGTTCTTGGTTGCGTAGCTGCTTGCGAAATTCTCGCGCCGTGCAGCAAATTATTATTTTAGACTGTCCTGGGGATAATTCTTTGACTGAATGGGTCGAAGATTTACGGCTAGAATCAGAACGAGGACAGTGTTTAATTGCTGCTAATGCTCCCCTAGACAATCCACAACAATTTACCGAGGCATTATTAGCAACCTTAGAAAGTGCTGACTTTCGGGCGGGTTTACCCGTAGCGGCTTGGATTACTCAATTACAAATCGCTCTTGCTGATACTCCTATTGCACCTCAAGTGTGGTTATCAGGTACGAGAGGAGTGATTGAGGTACTTCCTGCCAAAAATGATACTGAGCATCGCGATCACCAAAATGTGGATTTGGGCATCTGTCCCTATATGGGTTTGCAAGCTTTTAACGAAGAAAATGCCGAATATTTTTACGGTCGGGATAATTTGATTCCAAGACTGCTCAATCAGATCGCTCATAACTCTACTATGGCAGTAGTAGGAGCTTCGGGAAGCGGTAAATCTTCAGTAGTACAGGCGGGGTTGATGGCGCAGTTGCGTCAGGGAAAACATCTTCCTCAAAGCGATCGCTGGTGGTTGGGTTGTTTTCGTCCCGGTAATAATCCGATTCGAGCTTTAGCCAAACTATTAGCTGACGGGGAAAGCAAAAAAATTAAAGCCGAACAACAACTACAAATTGAAGGATTATTGTATCAAGGAGTAGAAGGTTTCGTACAGTGCTTGCGTACTCGTCCTGAACCGATGATCTTATTGGCGATCGATCAGTTTGAAGAATTATTTACTCTCACACCTACAGTAGAACGTCAAAAATTTATCGAATTAATTTTAGGTGGGGTGCGTCATGCAGGCGATCGCTTTAAATTAGTCTTAACTATCAGGGC
>JBHJNX010000100.1:0-28353 GCA_050330335.1 Pleurocapsa sp.
AAGGGGGACTTTGAGCGCAGTTCCTTCCTTATTAAGGGGGACTTTGAGCGCAGTTCCTTCCCTTAGCAAGGGGGACTTTGAGCGCAGTTCCTTCCTTATTAAGGGGGACTTTGAGCGCAGTTCCTTCCTTATTAAGGGGGACTTCTACTCTAGTTCCCCCCTTATCAAGGGGGGCTAGGGGGGATCGATCTTCTGCTAACACTGGAGTGGCATAAATGCCCAAAAATAAACTCAAAAATAATGTCAGTTCCCGATATTGCTTCATTGCTCCCACTATTATTAATAATAAATATCAATTAGCATAGGGACAAAGCACAAATAAAGGAAGCCCAAAATGACCACCAGACGGAATATTTTGACCACTAGAGAGAATTCAAGTCTAACAGTTAACAAATAATTATATTAGTTGATAATTGTTAATGGGAGCGAAGCGACTGGCGATATTGTTTGGGATTTACACCGAACTTTTGCCGAAATGCCTGGGCAAAATAACTGCGATTGGCAAATCCTACTTGTTGGGAAATAATCTGAATATTTAGGTCACTGTTAACTAATAATTGTCGCGCCATCTCTAAGCGATGTTGATGTAAATAGCGAAATACCGTCGTGTCAAATACCTGTTTAAATCCCTGCTTGAGAGAAAATTCATTGAGATTTACCTGTCGGGCTAAACTACTTAGAGAGGGAGGATTGTCGAGATTATTAACCAAGGTTTCCTTGGCTTGGTGAATTTTTTCAACTTCAATAGGTTTTAGAGTAGATACAGAAACTTAAGCTAACAACTGGTCAAAGGTTAAGGTGATTAGTTCCCAAACTTTTCCAGAGAGATAGGTTTGTTTTAAAAATCCTGCATAGGGACAGTGTAAAATCTGTTGTAGTACTTGATTTATTTGCGGAGTAATTAGCTACGAGCGATAAAATGGGTAATTATTACCTTCCAGAAACTGGCGAATTTCTAGAGGAAGGCGATCGCAATTATGCCCACTTAAATCTTTAAATAATTGCAATGGGTCAAAATTGAGATAAATGCGTCGAAAAGGTTCTCCTGCTGCCCATGTCTCCGTTTCTGGTAAATTGGAATGTTCAAGTTGATAATAGCCAACAAATTCGGTAATTTTTTCTGTTAATCCATGATGATGAGTTTGCACCTTTCCAGAGAGATTAAAAATTAGACCTATTTCCTGATTCTCTTCTTTTTCATAACCATAATCGCCTTGCAGTAAATTTTCTGCTACTTCCCATTCTCGAACTTCAATACTTAAACTGTTTTGTAGAGGTGTATAACATTCCCATATTCTTCCAATATGAGGTAAGGTTGCCCAGTCAATTGCATCTGTTTCGGTATCTAACCAATCTGCTTGACCTTGCTGTTCTGCTTGTTGCCATAATTCATAATTTATATATTTATCGTGGTAAGAAGCTTCAAAAATCATCTCATTATTGAGAATAAGTTGAGTTAAAAAGGTCAATAAATAATCTAATAAATCAATCCACTTGGAGCGATTACTTTCCTGAATCTACTCAATTGGCAAAATAGTAATCTATCCTCTATGGATTGAGAATAATCGTCAAATCTAAAATAAAACCAGGTAAAACATCTTCACCCAAAAGTTGAGGCGGATTATCAAAAGAGAAATTTACAACTTCTACATCTTGTTGCGAGCGATAAATTTCGACTAACGGAGTTTGCGGATCGATTAACCACCCCAAGTGCGCTCCATTATCTTGATATTCTCGCATTTTAAGGCGCAATTTCTCTAAAACATCACTTTCTGAGCGTAATTCAATCACAAAATCTGGACAAAGAGGGGGAAACCGTTTTTGCTCTTGTTTACTTAAAGCTTGCCAACGTTTTAACTTGACCCAAGCAGCATCAGGACAGCGATAAGCACCACTAGGTAATTTAAACTCGGTAGAAGAGTCAAAGACCTTTCCTAACTTAGTTTGACGATTCCATAAGTTTAGCTCTGTTGTTATGTCAGAGTTTCTAATTCCGCTTTCTCCGCCTGTTGGGGGCATAATAATTAATTCTCCAGCTTGCGTCAGTTCTAATTGCCAGGGTTCGTTGGCAATACAGAGTTGATAAAATTGCTCATCGGTTAAACCTACGGCTGGAGGTACGTTTAAGGAAAGGGCTTCCATAATGATGTTTTAGGAAAGGAGTTAATTATCATTTTATTACCGAAACAGTAAATCTCGTGTTTTTTTAGATTTCCTCATGTTTAAAATTTTGTAGTCTTATTTTGATGCCATTGAAAGATTAATTCCCGTATTTTTTTTGATCTTTTCATCTTAAAATTGTGGAGCAAATAATTAACCAGAAAATGAATGTAGAGAATAGTAAACAATCACTCAAGCGAGATAATGTAATAGCATTATTACAATCCAATAAACCCTCACTCAAAAAATTCAAAGTCAAGTCATTGTTGTTATTTGGTTCAGTTGCACGAGACGAAACTCATCCTCAAAGTGATGTTGATTTATTGGTTGAGTTTGAGCAACCCGTAGGACTATGATAAGGCGCGATCGCAATTAGAATTCCGAGAAACAATCCTAAGTAACGATGCCATTGAAAGATTAATTTTCGTATTCGCCTAGTTTTTGTCATCTTAAAACTCCACTGAAACCGTACCCAGTACCGTAAAGGGCGCACCAGGATAAATCAAACGAGTATTTTGGGATGATTCAATGTATTCCTTATTAAACAGATTCTTAAAATTGAGTTGGACTCGCCAATTATCGCGATCGTAAAATAAACTAGCATCGGCACGCACATAGGAAGGAATGACAAAATCGTTGGGAATTTCTGCTTCCACATCCCCTACATAAAATAAACCTGCACCAAAACCCAAACCTTGTAAATTTCCCTTTTGAATTTCGTAACTCGTCCAAAGGCTAGCACCACTGCCTGGGGCATTAATTAAAGTGTCATCTTCAGGGTTAAATTCATCTCCCACAGAGATAAAAGCATCATTAAAAAACAAAGAAGCAATAATATTCCAACCACTTACAAGTTCTCCCGCTACGTCAAATTCAATCCCTCGGCTTTTGACTTCACCTATAGGAATAGAAAAATCTGGATCTAGAGGATCGGTTCTGGTGATATTAGTTTTAGTAATTTCGTAAGCAGCTATAGTAGTGGAAAAATCCCCAAATTCTCCTTTTACTCCTATTTCATACTGCGTACCTCGTTCTGGTTCGATTATTTCTCCATCGCTAGTTGTGGCAGTATTAGGCACAAAAGAACGACTGTAACTAGCATAAAGAGAAATTGGTTCTATTGGTTGATAAACTAAACCAACGCGAGGGGAAAAGGCTTCCGTATCAAATTCATTAGAATTAGAAAAAGTTTCGCCATCAAATTCTTCAAAAAATTCACTTTCATTTTTGGCAAAATCATACCTACCACCGACTAAAAGTTTTAGATTAGACAATAGAGTCACTTGGTCTTGCAGATAAAAACCCAAGGTGCTTACTTTATCTTCACTCTCAAAAAAGCTATTACGAATAGCAGGAATTAGTAGGTCATAATCGGGATTGAATACATTAATGGGGAGAGAGATATCCGCTTCTTCATCAAAAAAATCAGCCGAATTGTCAGTACCACTAATACTTCGTGCTAGTTCAAATCCTGCTAATAATTGATGTTCTACCGATCCAGTCTTAAATTTACTAATTAAATCTGTTTGCCAAGCATAATTACTACCAGAAGCTTCTGATTCTCTAAAAAATCTACTGAATTGACCGCTTTCTGGATCGAATCCAAATAGTCGTAAAAAATTACTAGAATCATCAGAAACTTGAGCAGCAAAACCACTGCGAAGATTAATATTATCGTTAAAACGATGGTCTAGAGTTAAATAGAAATTGTGAGTTTTTGTATCGATAAAATCGTCTGGATCTCCTAAAAATCGCTCTCTGGGAATTTCAAAAATAACAGGGTCTATAGGTAACCCATCGTCAGCAGTTATATTGGATTCTAAATACTCGTATTCAAAGCTTAAGCTAGTATCATCACTAAATTTATAGCTAATCACGGGGGCAATGGCTAAAATTTCTGAATCGACAAAGTCTCTGAAATTACCACCATTTTGATAGGAGAGATTGAAGCGATAAGTTAATTTTTTGTTGGTAGTTAATGGCCCAGAAAAATCTAAGGATGGTTCGACTAAACCAAAACTTCCTGCACTGAATTCTAAATTATAGAATTGCTCATCAAGAGGCTTTTTCGTGACATAGTTAACTACTCCTCCTGGTTGTACTTGACCGTATAATACTGATGCTGGCCCTTTGAGAACTTCGATCCTCTCCACTACATTAGGTGGGACAATAACTGTAGTTCCAAAATCATTCCCCGTTCTAAATCCATTTCTGAGAGTTCTAGAAGCATCAAATCCGCGAATATTAAAGCGATCGCTAATATTGGCATAATCTCTTTGGGGTGTGACTCCCGATACGTTACGCAAGGCATCGCCAATACGAGTAATTCCTTGGTCTTCAATTACTTTTTGCGGTACAACTTGAATTGATTGGGGTACATCTCGTAGTGGTGTATCGGTACGAGTTGCTGTAGTTGCATCAGGTACGTAATAATCATTTTCTTCTGCTTCTCCCGTAGCGATTACTTCGATTTCTTCATCGGGAGTTTGGGTGGTTTTTGTTGCTTTGGGAGTGATACTTAAAACCAAATTATTTCTATTAGGAACGATTTCTGCTGATGGTGTCTGTTGTTCTCCTGTAATGGTTAAGCGAACAGTGCGATCGTCTATCTTATTTAATCTAACTTGTCTGATTCCTGGGGCGGGATTGATTTTAGTGATACCATTCCTAATACTAAAAGCCAAGGTAGTATCTAAAAATTCAACAACTAAATTATTCCCTTCAGGTAAGATTAACGGTACTAATTTTTGACCTCCTGCTGAAGTTTCTAAAACTAATTCTAAACCTTCGGTAGTTTGATTAATCTGTACTCCTGTAATCCTTATCAAATCACTTTGCGCCATTATATCGATCGCAGTATCTTTTCTGCCTTGCGTCTCTTCTTTATCTTTCTTAACTATTTGACAACTAGAATCAATTATATTGGACGCTGCTGCTTTAACTGGATAGGCGATCGCCATCATTAGTAAAAAGGTAAAACTTTGAAATAACAATCTTTTTGCTTCGGTTCGCTGCTGCGAGTTACGGGCGATCACTCTCTTGATAATCTTCATATTTCCTTCAGACTTATAGCTAATTATTCTAAATAGCTGTAAAAGCCAGCATACAGAGTGACTAGAATCTTGTCTATCCAAATAGCGTCAATAATTATCCCAAAAGCGTTTCGTTCTGTAGGTATTGTGGTGTAAGCAGAGCCAGAGAAAATGTCACAATATATTTATTAGAGAACATCTAGAAAGTTACATCTAAGTAAACAAGACAGAACAATGCTGGAAATTCTAGAAATCAAAAAACATCTATTAGCAGGAGAAATTGAATCAGCTTTGCTAATAGTTGAAGAATTAGAAGAAATGGGCAGACAAAGCGAAATTAGAAACTTGGAGTCATTTTTGGTAATTTTATTAATTCATTTGATTAAAATACAAGTGGAAAAGCGTCTAACTAGTTCTTGGAAATCATCGATAATTAATAGTCTTTTGGCTATTCAAAAACGCAACAAACTAGGGAAAAAAGCCCATTATATTTATGCTCAAAATTGGCAAGAATATCTAGAAGATAATTTTCTTGCTGCTCTTGTTAGTGCTAGCCGAGAGGTGTTTGGAGGGATAGATTATACAGAATTAAAAACTAGGTGTGACCGTGTTTCTTTGTTAAATTTTGCCAATAGTTTATTACAATTAACCTACGAATATAATCAAGATGAATTGGTTGCAGAAATTGAAACCAAGCTCAAGGAATTTTGTGCTTAATTTAATAAGTTACTCCCTCCACACCTTTAAATTTTACCTTTCAAACAATCTCTGGGAGTTATGCCAAATTTGCGTTTAAAAGCAGCCGAAAAATGACCCAAATGGGTATAGCCAATATTATTAGCTACGGTAGCTACACTTAAATTACCTTCCCGCAACATCAGTTGAGCTTGTTCTAGACGATAATTCTGTAAATAATTAAAAACCGTAGTGCCATACAGTTGTTTAAATCCCTGTTGCAGTTTGCGATCGCCCATACCGACAGTTTGAGCTAAAATTTTAATACTAGGAGGATTATCAATATTTTGTAGTAATATTTGTCTGGAATCTTGAATAAGCTTAATTTCTTTTGGTTTTAATTTGACTGGCTCTATCTGACCATTTTTACCTTCAAGTTGAGATAGTTGCATTGCCAACAGTTCCCAAACTTTCCCCTGTAAATACATCCTTGCGATCGCGCCTTGATAGGGATGATCGATCATTTGCTGGATAATGGTTTTCATCCCAGGGGTTATTTTGCCGACGCAGTAATGAACACGAGGAGGTTTATCTTCCAGTAACGGTTGAAGTTGTGGGGAAATCGAATCTAATTCTGTAACTAAATTTCTAATAGAATCTAATTCTATTTCTATTTTGACTTTATAAATGCGATCGCCCTGAAAATATTGTTCTATTTCTTCAATGTCAGGTAAATAAAAAAAATAGCTGTATCCTTTTTGTTCCTTGTATTCTGAAGCAACCCCATTAATACCAGGAGAAATCACACCATGATTACCAGCCAGATAAAATTTAGAAGTGCATAAAGGGCGATCGTCATGGGATGTCAAACAATTAGAATCATGAAAGATAGTTTTGTCACGAATATCTAAATAATCAATACCCGTTAACTTGTCGGTAAAATAACAACTACCCTGTTCCCAATAGGTTTTAAAACTGGCAAATTCATCAAACCCACGAGTATTAGATTGTATCTCCTGGTATTCGACATTTTCTTCCCAGCAAGTATCAAATTCAGCTTCTGTAATTACTTCCATTAGAGAGATCGCCCTGAGTAAATTTAACCTTACGTCCTATGGGAATACACATCGGGGTATCAGCAACAGGATCGGAAACAATGCGACATTCCAAGTTAAACACCTCTTGCACCATTTCTTCCGTCATTACTTGTTTCGGTGTTCCCATGGCATATACTTTACCCTGCTGGATTGCTACTAAATAGTCCGCATAGCGACAGGCTAAATTGAGGTCATGTAGCACCATGACAATAGTTTTTCCTTTAGTTTCATGGAGTTGTTGTAATAAGTCCAATAACTCTACTTGATGAGCTAAATCTAAATAAGTTGTCGGTTCGTCTAAGAGTAAAATATCTGTATCTTGAGCTAATATCATCGCAATCCAAGCTCGTTGTCGTTGACCTCCTGACAGACTATCTAAGGCTCGCTCTGACAATTCGGTCATGGTAGTAATAGATAGGGCTTCTTGGATCTTTTCCTCATCCTCTTTTGACCATTGTTGCAACCAATTTTGATAGGGATAGCGTCCCATTGCTGCTAAATCCCTTACTGTTAAACCTTCAGGGGCGATGGGACTTTGAGTTAACATTGCTAGCTTTTGCGCGATGGTTTTGCTTTTAAGTCGAGAGATTTCTTTACCATCAAGATAAACCTTGCCCGATTTGGGTTTCAAGAGTCGTGCCAATCCTCGCAACAGGGTAGACTTACCACAACCATTTGCACCTACTAATACTGTAATTTTTCCTGCGGGAATAGCTAAATCGAGGTTTCGTACTATTGGCACACCTTCATAAGCTAGGGTGAGTTGTTTGGTTTCTAAATGATTATGGGGTGATTGGGAAATATTTTGAGCGGAATACATCAGTTTTTCAAGAGAATTTAGAATAATTTGCCTAAAAGATAATATTTACTGCTTTTTATTTTTAATTAATAGATAGATAAAATAAGGCGCACCTATTGCAGCAGTGATAATACCGCAGGGTAATTCTAAAGGTGCAAACATGACTCTACCCAATAAGTCAGCAATGACTACTAACATTCCTCCCATAATTGCTGCTACAAGAATTAATTCTTGATGGGATGCCCCCACTAGCTGTCTGGCTAAATGGGGTGCCATTAAACCCACAAAACTAACTGCCCCCGCAGTAGCAATGGAAGCACCTGCTAAAGCCACAGTGGTCAGAAGCAATAAACCCCGTTGCCACTCTACCCGACTGCCCAAACTGAGGGCGATTTCATCCCCCAAATTTAAAATATCTAACTCCCTAGCGAGTAATAAAGCTAAACCGCTAAAAACAATAATCCAAGGAATTAACGCCCATACTTGCGGCCAAGTGCGTCCGTAAACGCTTCCTGCCAACCACACCAAGGCTTGAGATACGGTATGGATTTCTCCAAAGGTAATCATAATATCTGTCAGCGCGCCCACAATTAGATTGAAGCCAATGCCCACTAAAATCAACCGTATAGGTGAACTTCCTCCTTGCCAAGCCGTCAAGTAAATTAATAAGGCGATCGCTCCTGCACCCCCAAAGGCAGCAAAAGGGAGCAGAGAAATCGGTACATTAGGAAACAAAACAATCAAACTAACCGCAGCTAAAGTTGCCCCCGCATTCACTCCAATAATTTCGGGTGCAGCTAGAGGATTACGAGTAATTCCCTGGCTAATCGTTCCAGCGATCGCCAGCCCTATTCCAACTAATAAAGCAACAATAACTCTTGGTAGACGCAGGGTATTGATAATAAAACTATAATCGTCATTTGCTGTTGGCAATCCCAAAATAGTCTTAATTACATCTAATGGGGCAATGGCATACTCTCCATAACCGATACTCATTACCATTGCAATTAGGGTTATGGCAGATAAAATAACTAAAACTTTGACAAATCGGCGATCGCTTTTGCCGACAATTGGCAAGATCGCAGTGGAAATCAATTGTTTGGTCATTGGTTATGGGTCACCGGTCATTAGTTATCAGTCATTAGTCATTTGAAAGATTTTAGCTGTTAACATTTTTGGTTGTCTTTGTTCCTTGGGAATTTATCAAGGTTAAAAATTATAGATTATCACGATCTATTGCTATTAGTTCTCAGTTATTGGAAAATTTATCTTTAATTTAAATTAAGATTTTTAGTAACATCAATTAATTAAACCTAACTTGCCTTTGACTATTACTTAGATGGGAAGTATCTCCAGCTAATGCCAATTCCCAACCATGACTATTGGGGACGATTTTGACTAAACAACATAAAGAAATTTTAAATGTAGGGCAATCGGGGACTAAACCCTTTGTTCCTCCCCACACTGATGCACCATGTCCTACTATGAGTATTTCTTCTTTGTATTTAGCTACTAATTGCTTAACGGTTAGCGCGGTGCGCCGATTCACTTCTTCTTCAGTTTCGGGATATTGAGGAGTAACTAAAGATTGATAATTCCAATCGATGCGGGGGTATTGGGATGCTAAAAATTCTTGAGGATGAGTTTCCGGAGTAGCTGTCATCCAGTCTGGATTGTGCCATTCTCCCAATCCTGTTTCTAATTTAATGGGCAAATTAAGTATCTTGGCAATTTCATTAGCAGTTTGAATCGTGCGTAAAAAAGGAGAAGTAAAGATCTGAGCAATATTTTCCTTTTGTAATCTTACTCCCAATTCTCGTGCTTGAATTACACCATCTTCAGATAAAGGGGGGTCGTATTTTTTGGGGGCAGTATTAAACCATTCGGGGTTAACAAAATCAAGACGGTTTCCGTGTCTGGCAAGCCAAACTGTTGATGACATGAGAATTATTAAATTTATTTTTAGTTAATCGCGATCGCTTTACGCCTCGGTTGCGCTGGAAATAAAAAGCGATCGCATTATATATCGTACATATAGAATAATTAAAGTTATTAAATTTTAGCAACCTACACTTTTATATAACTAACACCTCGATAGGTATATAAATTAAGCTGGCTAATTACACTAGATTTTCTGTTATTGGAACTATCCTGTAAGTTGTCATCCGCTGTTAGGGGGATTGTGTCAACTACTGGTTTACTTTTATAGATGATGCCGCGATAAGTTAATTTAATCATTGTATTTCCTCGGTAATTTATAAAAACAATTTGAATATTGTTCTATATGTCCGAGATCGATAAAAGTTGCCGTAATTTAACTTGTAATTACAATAACTTCAGAAACAACAGTCAGTTTAATCAAGGTGTAGCTAATTTATTCCCAGGAATTTCAGTTGAGTAGAAAAGCAAAGCGGTCAAATAATTTCAATACTATTAAAGTAAAAGTACTAGACACTTTATCATCTGGAGAGTCAAAGATGTTTTTTCCCTGGTATCAATCTTGCTTTAATCCCGAATCTAACTCACCCGAAAACTATCGCCAACGCAAACTTAAATTTCTCAAATTCATGCGAGACAATCTAGAAACCAGATTGGCAGCAATTAATGCAGCAATTGAAACCATAGAACGGCAAAATCGTCAAGATTGAGCCAATAATCGCGGTAATTTCTAGCTTTGGTCTAAAAAAAAAGGGCTACCATCTGGTAGCCTGGGATTCCTAAAACATAGATTATTAATATGTGGTATCGCTTCAATTGGCGATCGCTAACAGTTACGGAACTAATAAACTCAGTATCCGGCTGTTAAACTAGCCTTTTATTGAGCTTCTTTGGTTTTAGTAAAGTAAGCATTTAAAGCATCAGCAATAATTTGATTCATCGGTCGTCCTTCTTGTTGGGCGACTTCTTTTAAACGGGGGAAGAGATCGTCAGGGACACTGACGCGACGTTGATTTTTCCGAAATTTACGTTTTTGAGTTGTATCTGTATCCATAATGCTACCTGCTGTGTAGTTATTAGAAAACTGGCGAATGGCATCAAAGCCAACACGACCGCAAAAGACACCAAAACTTTCTCCAGGCTGACGATTTTGCTTGAAGTAAACAAAGATCGGCTCGAAAAAGCTTTCTAAGTCCTCTACAGGCATTTTCTGCTCGTAGGGCTGGGCGAGTTGAGTTTGGTCTGGCGTGCCTCCCAACCATACTTGGTACTTTTGGGGTGCGCTGCCTACAAAACCTAATTCTGCCATATAGGGACGAGCGCAACCGTTGGGACAGCCAGTCATACGAACCACAAAATGTTCGTCTGCCATTCCTAGTTTATTTAATAATGCTCTCAAGCGATCGATAATTCCTGGTAAAGCTCGTTCGGATTCGGTAACAGCTAATCCACAAGTAGGTAGTGCAGGACAAGCCATAGAATAGCGGACTAAAGGTTCGATCGCCTTGGGATCGGTTTCAACACCTCGTTTTTTGAGGAGATCTTCGATAGTTTGGCGATGTTCTGGAGCAATCTCATAAAGAATGATATTGTGATTGGCACTCAGGCGCATGGGTAGATTGAACTGCTGGATAATTTCTCTAAGAGCAGTTTTTAGTTGAAATTTTCCTTCATCTTTAATCCGACCATTTTCTACTGAAATCCCAAAAAATAGCTTGCCGTCTCCTTGTTCATGCCAGCCTAAAAAGTCTTGATATTTCCACTCTGGTAAATCCCGATAGGCTTCAAGTGCTTTACCAAAATAAGATTCCACTTTAGCTTTAAATTTCTCTACACCCCAATCGTGAACGAGATACTTCATCCTGGCATGACGGCGATTAGTGCGATCGCCATAATCTCTTTGAGTGGCGACAATGGCTGTCACTAAGTCATAAATATCTTCCTTAGCAACATAACCCAGGGGATCGGACATTCTAGCAAAGGTTTCTTCTTTATTGTGGGTACGTCCTAAACCCCCTCCTGCTAAAACGTTAAATCCTTCTAATTCTCCTTGTCCATTGGTAATCACTACCAAACTAATATCGTGGGTATAAATATCGACGGAGTTATCTCCAGGTACGGTAACGCAAATTTTGAATTTACGGGGCATATAATGCTTGCCATAAATTGGCTCTGGGCTATCTTCGACAATCACGCCATTACCCTTACTGATTCTGGCTGCTTTAACTTCGGGAGCTTCCTCGGCACTAATTACTTTTTCTCCATCCAACCAAATCTCATAATATGCACCACTTTGAGGAGTTAATAAATCCGCAATATTATTAGCATATTGCCAAGCATATTGATATTCGGGTTGATTTTTATAAGGTGCGGCAGGTGCTAAAACGTTGCGATTGACATCACCACAAGCACTCAATGTCGATCCCATGCTACGCAGAATGCTGGCAACTGTAGCTTTCAGATTTTTTTTAAGAATTCCATGAATTTGAAAACCCTGACGGGTAGTAACTCGAAGAGTGTGATTGCCATATTCCTCTGAGAGCTTATCTAAGGTTAAAAACAATTCTGGTGGAATATATCCGCCAGGATTACGGGTACGCAACATCATTTGATAGTCTTTTTCCTGCCCTTTAACCCGATTGTCGCGATTATCTTGTTGATACGAACCATGAAACTTCAGAATCTGTACTGCATTTTCACTGAAGTGAGTTGTATCTTGTTGCAGTTCGGTTAGTAGAGGTTCCCGTAAGAAATTACTACGCTCTTTTAAGGTTTCTAATTTTGATACTTTCTTATCGGGTGCAATTGGAGTTTGTACCATAGTTTCTTCTATATAATGGTTTGGGAGTAAGCTTTTTTTTGGGCAGACTGGGTTTTATTTTTTATCTTAACGTTTGCGATCGCAGACTTTCTTCCAATTTTCTCTCAATAGATTAAGAAAACCTTAATGATAATCTGCTGTTTTAACAGGACTTTAATAATTTCTAGGCTCTGGCAAAAATTTTCACAATACCTAACAGTCTCCCCATCTCTCTCTATGTAAATCAGATTTCTATCTTCTCATTTTTGGTAACAAAGAACACAGAACTCAAATAGAAAAAAATAAGTGAAATTGGCTGGTGGCAAATATTATGCTGAGATTGCCGTCAGTGACGCGATCGCCGATGGTAATTTAGTAACTGCTGCTGGATAGCCCGCCCATCCCCAATGGTTAGCAATGTTTCTTAATGTCTTGGGAACAAAAATTCAACATCAAAATACCGCACTAGTCTAACCATTGTAGACTTTAAGTCATTTTTTAGGGCGATCGCTGGGCCAGCCAAAAACTGTCACACTTCTTAATAATTACCCTCAGAAAGCACGAAAAGTTTTAATCTAAAAGCTGAACTATAAGTAAAACGAATTAATTAAAATCTCATGAGTGTAACGGCAAGTGGTGGCAGTTCATTAGCCCGTCCTCAACTTTATCAAACAGTAGCGGTCTCGACAATTTTGCAAGCAGAACAACAAGACCGCTTTTTGGATCGGGGCGAACTAAAAGAATTAACCGCATATTATAACTCTGGTTTTCAACGCCTTAGTATCGCCCAAACTTTAACTAATAATGCTGACATAATTGTTTCCCGCGCAGCCAATCGCATTTTTACTGGTGGCTCTCCCATGTCTTACTTGGAAAAACCTCCAGCGATCGAAGAAATGGCCATGGCTACGTCTAGTGGCAATACTAATGTACCATCAGAATTAGTTACATATGTAGAAAAAGATAGCAGTGGTGGCGGCATCTTTGGCGCATTTCAATCCCTATTTAAAGGCGGTTCGGGACCAGTTCCTGCTGGGTTCAGACCCATCAGTGTTACCCAATACGGACCTGGCAATATGCAAAAGTCCTTACGGGATATGTCTTGGTTTTTGCGTTACATTAGTTATGCAATTGTAGCTGGCGATCCTAATCTTTTAGTAGTTAATGTCAGGGGGTTAAGAGAGGTTATTGAAAACGCCTGCTCGGCGGCAGCTACCATAGTTGCCTTGCAAGAAATGCGTGCTGCGGCTAAAGATTATTTCCGCAAAGATGCTGAAGCTACAGAGATTATAACTCAATATTTTGATGTAGCAATTCAAGAATTTAAAGCTCCTACTCCTTCGGATAAATTACGCCAGCGTCCTTCTAATGACCTTCAAGGACTACAATTACCCCAAAGCTATTTTAATGCAGCCGAGAGAAGACAAAAATTTGTAATGAAGCCTGGGCTTTCTGCCATTGAAAAGCAAACAGTAATTAAGGCAGCATATCGTCAAATTTTTGAACGGGATATCACCCGCGCTTACGGTCAGTCTATTTCTTATCTCGAATCTCAAGTGAAAAATGGCGACATCTCAATGAAAGAGTTTGTCCGCCGCCTATGTAAATCTCCTTTATATCGCCAACAATTTTTTGAACCCTTTATTAACAGTCGTGCTTTAGAATTAGCTTTTCGTCATATTTTAGGACGAGGCCCTTCTTCCAGGGAAGAAGTGCAAGATTACTTCTCCATTGTCTCTAAAGGTGGACTTGCTGCCTTAGTTGATGCTTTAGTAGATTCTCAAGAGTATGCCGACTACTTCGGCGAAGAGACAGTTCCTTACCTCCGTGGTTTGGGTCAAGAAGCACAAGAATGCCGCAATTGGGGAATGCAGCAAGATCTGTTCAACTACAGCGCGCCTTTCCGCAAAACACCCCAATTTGTCACTACTTTTGCCAAATATGACCGTCCCCTACCAGATCAACACGTTTATGGTTCGGGTAACGATCCCCTAGAAATTCAATTTGGAGCAATTTTCCCCAAAGAAACTCGTAACCCCAGTTCGAGTCCTGCACCTTTTAGCAAAGATACTAAACGTCTATTAATTCATCGCGGTCCGGGAATTAATAACCAAAATAGCAATCCCCGTGCTACTGGGTCGTTCCCTGGCTCATTGGGAGCAAAAGTATTCCGTCTTAATAATGAGTTACCAGGTACTGGTAATGGTACGGGAGTTAAATATTCGGAAAGTTCTACTCAAGCGATTATTCGCGCTTGTTACCGTCAGGTATTTGGACGGGATGTTTATCAAGGACAAGAACTTAAGGTAGCGGAAATTAAACTAGAAAACGGCGATATTACCATTCGCGAGTTCGTGCGGATACTAGCCAAATCTGAAACCTTCCGTAATTTGTATTGGACTTCTCTGTATGTTGTCAAAGCAGTAGAATATATTCACCGACGCTTATTGGGTCGTCCTACCTATGGTCGTCAAGAAATTAATAAATATTTCGACATCTGCGCTAAAAAAGGTTTTTATGCCCTAGTTGATGCCATTATTGATTCTCCAGAATATAATACAGCTTTCGGCGAAGATACCGTTCCTTACGAACGTTATTTGACTCCTGCTGGTTTACAACTCAGAAAAACTCGTCCCGGTGCAATGGGTCAAGGTATTGGAGCTAAAGTACAGAAGCAAGAGACACCGCGTTTTGTGGAATTGGGTAAAGTTGCTGGTATTCGTACCGAACCAGAAGTTAAACAAAGAATCAAGCAGGGAGTTAGCGTTCAAAGACAACAGAGTAAAGTCTTTAAGCTCATTAGTACTATTGATAAAGTTGCGGTCAAAAATGCGATCGCAGCAGCTTATCGTCAGATTTTCGAGCGCGATTTAGACCCTTATGTAGTGCAAACTCAATTTACAGCTTTAGAAAGTAAGCTGAGTAATGCTGAAATTAACGTTAAAGAATTTATTGAAGGTTTGGGTTGTTCAGAGCTTTATGTCAAAGAATTCTATACACCCTATCCCAACACTAAAGTAATTGAGTTAGGAACAAAGCATTTCTTAGGACGCGCACCATTGAACCAAAGGGAAATTCAAAAATACAATCAAATTTTGGCTGCTGAAGGTATTCGAGCCTTTATTGGTGCGATGGTTAATGGTATGGAATACAGCCAGGTATTTGGCGAAGATACCGTACCCTATCGTCGTTTCCCTACCCTACCGGCGGCCAACTTCCCTAACACCGAAAAACTATACAATCAGCTTACTAAGCAGAATGATGAGATTGTCATCCCTAGTTTTGAACCAACTAAATTAAACATTTAAAGGGATGTAGTTCGTTAAAATCAATCAAAATGATGGGAAGATTATGGTTTCTTCTCATCGTTTTTTGCTGGGCAATTGATTAGATAGCAGATCATATTACATTATATTAAGCGACAAGCTGGAGAGCCAATTAAATAACGCAAAATAGTTTGGTCTGGTCACGGATTACTCTATTAGTAACAAATGCAAAGTGTAAAGTATTACTGCCTTTTAGCTCTAAGGGTTTAAAGCTTTTAATACAAGCGTTTTCTAAAAGTGTATTTTGCTAAGATAGCCTTGTCAAAGCCAATATTTGGTTTCAACAATAACTTTGCCGAATTTAAGATAAGCGTTTTGTAGCAAAATGTTGCCTTTGTGTAAAAGTTTGTTAAGCCAACAGCTATCTTTGATACATTCGGTAGAACTTACTGCAATACTATTTTGTAGCTAAAAGTTAAAAGTTAAGGTGGCAAAACAGAGTAATCTAAATAAAAAGGGTTTTCACTGGTTTTATGTTTTGTAGTTGTAGCTAAGTTTTAAAAATTTAAAATTCTCGGCGCTTATCCCTGGTAAGCTAAGAGGAAGTTATTTTAAGCTAGAACAAATGCCCAGTTAAAAAATCTCAAAGCGAAAGTTTACTGAGAGACTAACTGAGGTCAAAACAAGAAACTAAGAGAACTTGGTTTTAAAAACACTATCTATTTAAGATAGCTCATCCATCTATCTGATTTCATTGTATTGGGAGGAATCCATCGATGAGTATTGTCACGAAATCCATCGTGAATGCTGATGCTGAAGCTCGTTATTTGAGCCCCGGCGAATTAGAAAGAATTAAATCTTTTGTTACGTCTGGCGAAAGCCGTTTACGTATTGCTCAGACTTTAACTGAGTCTCGCGAGCGCATCGTCAAACAAGCTGGCGACCAATTATTCCAAAAACGTCCCGATGTTGTTTCTCCTGGCGGTAATGCTTATGGTGAAGAAATGACGGCAACTTGTCTGCGTGACATGGACTACTATTTACGCCTGATCACTTATGGTGTAGTAGCTGGTGACGTAACTCCTATCGAAGAAATCGGTTTAGTAGGAGTACGCGAAATGTACAAATCTTTAGGAACTGACATTGGTGCAGTTGCTCAAAGCGTTCGCGAAATGAAAGATGTTGCTACTTCAATGATGTCTGCTGAAGACACTTCTGAAGCTGCTTCTTATTTCGATTACGTAATCGGTGCTATGCAATAGTACTGGTTTTGTAACAATACCGATTAACTTGTAACAAATTTTTCTAAAAAACACACTAACTTATCGGTGTTAAAGCATTTAAGACTAGGTAAGATAAGGAAACAAAACTATGCAAGACGCAATTACCTCTGTTATTAATTCGGCTGACGTTCAAGGCAGATACCTAGACGGTGCTGCTATGGATAAACTCAAAAACTATTTTAAAACTGGCGAACTCAGAGTTCGTGCAGCTAGCGTAATTAGTGCTAACGCAGCCAGTATCGTTAAAGAAGCAGTAGCAAAATCCCTACTATATTCTGACGTTACTCGTCCCGGCGGAAATATGTATACTACTCGTCGTTATGCAGCTTGCATCCGCGACTTAGATTACTATCTTCGCTATTCCACTTACGCCATGCTAGCTGGAGATCCTTCCATCCTAGATGAGCGTGTACTTAATGGTTTGAAAGAAACTTATAATTCTTTGGGCGTTCCTGTTTCTTCTACAGTTCAAGCTATTCAAGCTATGAAAGAAGTTACTGCTAGCTTAGTTGGTGCTGATGCTGGCAAAGAAATGGGCGTTTATTTCGACTACATTTGCTCTGGTTTAAGCTAACCGATTAACTCAAATAAGCTAACTGCTCAATAGTTAGTATGGAGGTTCGGGAAGTCTAAAGTGAGTGCTAGTTCTGATAAGGCTTAATCTATCGCGATCGCGACAAGAATCATAAGTTTAGACGATCTAGTATTGACTTCTGACTCCCGAACTTTAGCATTTTCAAAGAGACTCAACACTTCGGGCAAGTCTCATAGCAGCAAAATCTTACAAAAACAACATAATTTGAGGTTAATACTAAATTAATCTCGAAACAATAAAACTTTTAATTAAATCGGGAGGAATTTTTCGATGCGGATGTTTAAAGTGACCGCTTGTGTCCCCAGCCAAACTAGAATTCGTACTCAAAGAGAATTACAAAATACCTATTTCACTAAACTTGTTCCCTACGACAACTGGTTTCGCGAACAACAGCGAATTATGAAAATGGGAGGTAAAATTCTCAAAGTAGAATTAGCCACTGGCAAACAAGGTATGAATACGGGATTATCTTAAGATTAAATTAAAAACTTTACAAGACTTATAACCTAGAGGTGGCGATGGCTATTTCTAGGTTATTACTTATTTAGAATAAAATCATAAGTATTTAATACAATCTAGAGAGATACGATATTGCCCCTATAGGCCGATCAATAATGAAAAAAGCCGGTTCTATATCTCTTCGCCAAATATTAGTTGTTTCTCTAATTTCACAGGTTTTAGTTGCAGTAGGTTTAATTAGCTATTTTTCTTGGAGAAATGGTCAAAAAACGGTTGAAGCTCTAGCCTTACGCTTAAGTAGAGAAGTTGCTTCTCATACCCAAAAACATGTTAACAATTACTTAAATACTCCTAGCATATTTTTAAATATTAATCGGATATTTGCCGAATCTGGACATTTAAATGTCAATAGTCAACGAGAGCTACAAGATGCTTTTTGGCTGCAAACTCAAATTAGTCCCCAAGTAGATACTCTTTATTATGCCGACCAAACCGGAGACTCGATTGAAATAGAACGGAAAGGATCGCCAAAAATAGCAATTAGAAATAGTTCGACTGCTCCCGAACGAGAAGTATACACTTTAGATCGGCATGGTCAAAAAATTCAAAGAATCGATAGTAAAGAATACGATCCTCGCACCCGACCTTGGTATCAAGCAGCTACTAAAGAAAAAAAGCTAGTGTGGTCGCCGATTTATTTATTTACCGATCCTCCAGTTTTGGGAATTACTCCTGCAATACCCCTGATAGACCGCCAAACTGGTACTCTTCAAGGAGTAATGGCAATCGATTTAACTCTCGACGATATCAGTAAGTTTTTAAGTACTTTAAAAATTAGTAATTCGGGGAGAGCTTTTATTATTGAAAAATCAGGAGAAATAGTTGCCACGTCTACTAATAATCCTTTAGTAGTAACTACTAAAACAGGCAATAAGCGTTTACATTCTGCTGACAGCAAAGATAGTTTAATTCGTGCTACCGCTCAATTTTTAGAAACTAAGTTTCACCATAATTTTCAAAATATTCAAACGCAACAACAGTTAATTTTTAAATTCAATCATCACCGTCATTTTGTTCAAATAACCAACTTAGACAGCTATCCCGGTTTGGATTGGCTGATGGTAACTGTTATACCCGAATCAGATTTCATTGAGTATATTCGCTCGAATACCTATACCACCATGCTGCTGAGTTTTTTAGCTTTAATTGCCGCAGCTTGTTTAGGAGCGATCGCCAATCGCTGGATTACTCAATCCGTAACTCGTTTCTCTCAAGTAGCTGAAGCTATATCTAGCGGTGAAATACACACTATTGAAGAACAGCCTAAAATTAAGGAATTGGCAATGTTTACTCGTTCTTTTAATTTTATGGCGTTGCAGTTAAAAACTTCAGCGAAAAATTTAGAAGATGTCGAGTCTAAATGGCAAAAAAGAGTTGAAGAAAGAACTAAAAGCTTACAAGAAGCGAATCAAGAGTTAAATCGTTTGGCTCATATAGACAGCTTGACTCAAATCTATAACCGCTATCATTTTGATGTTGCCCTACAACAAATTTGGCAACAAGCCATTAGAGAAAAACAAGAGTTAGCAATAATTTTGTGTGATGTAGATAATTTTAAGCCCTATAATGATACCTACGGACATTTAGCTGGCGATCGCTGTTTGCAACAAGTAGCTAAAGCAATTGATTGTGCCGTTAGCAGGGGACAAGATGTCGCAGCTAGATATGGTGGTGAAGAGTTTGTGGTTATTCTACCCAATACTAAAATTGTCGGTGCAGTTCGAGTAGCCAAAAGAATTAAAAATGCAGTTAATAATCTGAAAATTCCCCATACAACTTCTACGATTAAAGATTGCGTTACTGTCAGTTGTGGCGTTTCTTGTCTCTTACCTGCTCATGAATTAACTCCCCAACATTTAGTTCAAAGTGCAGATCGCGCTTTGTATCAAGCTAAATTTCAAGGTCGCGATCGCATTGTAGTAGGGGAATGATTTAGTCTTCTGTTAATTAACCTTTTCAGTTGAGACAATAAAAAAATAGATACCAAAATTGATTGATATCTACACCATACATCAAAATTAAACAACAACTAACAGTTTAAAAAATAACTCCACTAGACATTCCCATTAGCAAAATTATACCGACACTGGAAACTATCAATAACAGAGCTAGCAATAAGTACTGAGCAACATCTTTAGAAACAAGAAAATTCATAATTTTAAAACTCTTTATTAAACTAAATGTTTTCTTTAACCTTAAAAAAATATTTATATTAGAGTTTAATGACTTAATGAAACTTAAAGGTAATATTAATTTGAGCGATCATACCTCTTGATCGACTAGAAAATCATCGGCAATCTTTTAATGTATTACTAATTGTATTTCGAGTTACTCAAGTTGGCTTCAGTTGTTTAGCTAAATTTAGCTTACTGAGATGTTCTGCATAAATTATTTTGTGCCGACATATTAAACAGTTAATGAATAAAAAATTATTTACCGAGCAAGGGAAGTACTTGAGAAATATTAAGGAGAAAAACAATGAAATCGTTAATTTTACCGATCTTTATGGAAACAAGCTTATCTCTTTTGGGTTTCCTCTTGTTAATTATCTTATTTGTTTGAGTTTTGTGCTACAAGGCTGAATAAAAGGCAAACACGATTGATTCTAGTAAAGATTTTTAGAGCTTAAAACCTTACACCAAGCTTAACTGAGAATTAACTGCTAGATTAATAGTATAAGCAGTCACTTGCCTGAATCTCAGTAATTATGTTCAAGGTGATTTTAAGATGCACAACTCCCAAGATATCTACGGACGACACAACCCCTCCCCTCTAAGGGAAGGAACTCGTCCTTACGAAGTGGTCATAATAGGTGCGGGGGTATGTGGCACGGCTTTACTTTATACTTTGAGTAAATATACTAATGTAGAGCGCATTGCTTTAATCGAAAAAGAACCAGGTATAGCGTTAGTTAATTCTCATAAAAATAGTAATAGCCAAACCTTGCACTTTGGAGATATTGAAACTAACTATACTTTAGACAAGGCAACCAAAGTAAATCGTGCTGCTAGCTTGGTAAAAAATTATTTATTACATAACGATCTACAACAAAAAATTTATACCAAATATCACAAAATGGTTTTGGCAGTTGGCGCAGAACAAACTGCTAAACTAACAGCTAGATATCAAGAATTCAAACAACTATTTCCCGACTTAGAACTACTAAACCAACAAGAAATAAAATTAATCGAACCCAAAGTATTAGAAAATAGAAATAGTCTCGAAGAAATTATAGCATTATTTACTAGGGAAGGTTATACTATAGATTTTCATAAACTTGCTACTTCTTTTGTAGAAAATGCCACAACAAATAGTTTAAAAAATCTAGATATCTTATTCAACACTAAAGTCAGTAAAATAACTAGAGAAAACGACTTATACCATCTTAAAATTAATTCAAAAACTATTAAAACTAAAACTATTGCGATCGCGGCAGGTTCTCATAGTTTATTATTTGCTAAATCTTTAGGATATGGTTTAAATTATGCCTTATTAACTGTAGCGGGTAGTTTTTATTTTGCACCACAGTTTTTGAAAGGAAAAGTATATACAGTACAACGTAAAAAATTACCTTTTGCAGCAATTCACGGTGACCCTGAAGTAGATAATAATTCTCTAACGAGGTTTGGTCCCACTGCTAAAGTTATTCCCATGTTAGAACGCCATAAATATGGCACAATTTTAGAATATTTTCAAACCGCAGGACTCAGTATTAAAGCAATTCACAGTTTTATTAAAATAATTGCCGACCCCGTTATTTTTAAATATATTTTATTGAATTTTATCTACGATTTTCCCATAATTGGTAAAAGATTATTTATCAAAGAAGTAAAAAAAATAGTTCCTTCCATCGAACTAAAAGACTTAAAATATGCCAAAGGATATGGTGGCGTTAGACCTCAAATAGTTAATTTAAACACTAAAGCTTTAGAAATGGGTGAAGCCAAAATTACTGGAGATAAAATTATTTTTAATATCACCCCTTCTCCTGGTGCATCTACCTGTTTACAAAATGCTTTAGAAGATACAGAAAAATTAATTGGTTTTTTAGGTGATCGCTATCAATTCGACCGACAACAGTTTTTAGCAGATTTAGCCCCAAATTATACCGTTACTAAATAATATTAATAATGTCTAATTATTAATTCTCCAGCTAAATTTTTGCTAGTAATTTACGCCGTAAACGATCTAAAGCATTGTAAGCACTTAAATTACGAATTAAAGAGCGGCTTCTTTGTTGACCAAAACGATATTCAAAACTTTCTACTTCACCATTAGGGCTGGCAATACCAAGATAAACTAAGCCTACAGGTTTAGTTTCCGTACTTCCTCCAGGTCCGGCAATTCCCGTAATTCCAATACCCCAATCTGTGTTCAGTTTTTGTTTTACGCCCACAGCCATTTGCTGTGCTACAGTAGCACTTACTGCACCGAATTGTTCCAAATCGATCGCCTTGACATTTAATAAAGCAGTTTTGACTCGATTGGCATAGGCAATAATACCCCCTAAAAAATAATTAGAACTTCCAGGAATATCAGTTAACATTGCACCCAAACCACCACCAGTACAAGATTCGGCAACACTAAGGGTTTGCTTGGCGTTAATCAATAAATTACCTACTACTGAAGCCAAAGTATCGTCGTTGCTACCAAAATAATTTAATCCCGCAATCTGCTTAATTTCTGCTGCTACGGGTTCAATCAGAGCGATCGCTTTAGCTTCTGATTCTGCTCTTGCAGAGACGCGCAGGCGGACTTCTCCCATCCCCGCATAAGGAGCTACAGTAGGATTATCTAACGTCAATAAATGGGCGACTTTTTCGGCTAAAGTAGATTCACCAATGCCTCGAAAACGCATCATTTCACTATAAATAATATTTTTACCCCAACCTTGGCTTTTTAAAAAAGGAACGGCTGTTTCCTGCCACATACGTTCCATTTCCGAAGGTACTCCAGGGAAAGTTAAAATAGTTATTCCAGATCTTGGTTGCCAAATTATCCCCGGTGCTGTTCCCGTAGGATTAGGTAATATTGCTGCTCCTGTAGGAATTAAAGCCTGTTTGCGGTTGCTAGAAGTCATTTTTCGCCCTACTCCTGCAAACTTTTCCTCGATGTCAGCAATAATTTCTGGTTTCTCTACTAAAGGAGCATTAAAAAAAGAAGCAATTGTTTCGGTGGTGAGATCGTCGGGAGTTGGACCCAAGCCACCAGTAAAAATCAAAATCGCAGCACGCTGGCTGGCAATTTCAATAACTTGTTTGAGTCGTTCCATATTATCTCCCACTACTGTTTGATAATAGTGAGGAATACCCAAATTAGCTAACTCTAAAGCTAAATATTGACAATTAGTATTTAGAATATCTCCCAATAGTAATTCAGTTCCAACGCAAATTATTTCAGCACTCATTAATTTTGGCGATCGCAATTTTTCTATCTAACATTTATCATTATGTTTCAATTTTTCTTTGAGCTTCTGGTGCTAACTCTAGAATTGGCTTGCTCTTCAAGTTGCTCATCTCCTAGATACTTTCTATTGCTGTTGCGCCAAATTTGCCAGCTTAAATATCCCAGCAACATAGTCGCACCAACTGCATAACCCCAACCACTGGGAATATTAGAAAAGCCTAGAGCTAAACTACCTACCCACAAAGTCAGAGCATAAATAAACAGCACCGTTTGACGTTGAGAAATGCCGGCTTTTAACAACCAATGATGTAAATGGCTTTTATCGGCAATAAATGGCGATCTACCTTTACTAATTCGCGAAAAAATTACTGCCGACATATCCAAAATCGGTACTGCTAAAATTAAATAGGGTAACAGTACGGCGGTAATTGCTGTGGTTTTAACCAAGCCAATTATACCTACTGCTGCTAAGGTAAAGCCCATAAAATATGCACCACCGTCTCCCATAAAGATTTGAGCGGGATTGAAATTATAACGCAAAAAGCCCAATGCTCCTCCTGCTAAAGCTGCCGCAATTAATGCTGCGGCTGGTTGATTCATAAATAAGGTCACTACTAACATTACTACAGCAGCAATACCCGATACTCCAGCAGCTAGACCATCAACACCATCGATCCAGTTAATTGCATTAGCCATACCTACTAGCCAGAATATGGTTACTGGAAGACTTAACCAGCCTACATGGATCAAGCCATCAAAGGGAACGGAAAGAAAATCAATTTTCACTCCCATAAACCAACAGACAGTGGCAACAGCAATTTGCATCAACAGTCTCGAAATTGGAGTTAAGTTAAATAAATCGTCGGCAAAACCGATCGCAAAATAGCAAATGCTACCTAAGATTACTGCCCAAATTTCCATTCGACCATCGGGATCGAGACTGGCAAATCCTCCTAGTCGCCAAGCAATTAATAAAGCAGCAATTGTTCCACCAAAGATAGAAACCCCGCCTACGCGAACAACGGGATTTTTATGAATTTTTCTGGAATTGGGTCGATCAACTATACCTAATTTAAGACCGATAGTCTTGACATCGGGAATAGTCCAAAGAACAACGGTCACAGAAATCAAAAAAGCAATCAGATGGTATAGTTCGACAGGCATCTGAGTCTAAAGTATCTCGAACGGTTGTTTAGTTGATGGGGCATACAACCCTTGACATTAAACGCCAGGGATAGCCCCTCATTTTTATACCTTAGCTGGCAGGGGAATTTGCAGATAAGGATAAAGAGGAAAACGATCGCATAATACGGCTACTCGACGCAGACAATCGTTTTGAATTGCTTCATCTTCGGGATTTAGCAATTTGTCTGCAACAATATTAGCAATCTCTTTAGATTCTGTCGTCCCCATTCCTCTAGTTGTGATAGCAGGAGTTCCCAATCGTAAGCCACTGGTCACAAAAGGCGATTCTGGATCGAAAGGAACGGTATTCTTATTAGCAGTAATATTAATTTGACTGACTAAATTATCTGCTTTTTTACCTGTCATACCAATTGATCGCAGATCTACGAGTATTAAATGGTTGTCCGTACCATTAGATACCAGTTTGAAATTACGCTCAATAAAACCTTGTGCCATAGCTTGAGCATTAGCAATTACCTGGGCTGAATATTCTTTAAATTCTGGTTTTAAGGCTTCGCCAAAAGCTACGGCTTTACCTGCTATTACGTGTTCTAAAGGTCCTCCTTGAGTCCCAGGAAATACTGCTTTATTGAGTTTTTTACCTAATTCGGCATCGCGAGTGAGAATCAATCCTCCCCTTGGACCCCGTAAAGTTTTATGGGTAGTAGTTGTCACCACATCACAGTAAGGAATAGGATTGGGATGATGTCCGGTGGCTACCAACCCTGCAATATGGGCAATATCTGCTAATAAATATGCTCCCACTTCATCGGCGATCGCTCTAAAAGCAGCAAAATCAATCGTACGAGGATAGGCAGAATAACCGCAAATAATCAATTTGGGACGTTCTTTGAGTGCTAAATCTCTGATTTGGTTAAAATCTAATTGTTCTGTTTCTTGGTTGACACCATATTGAACGACTTTAAACCATTTACCTGAAACGTTAACTGGGGAACCATGAGTTAAATGTCCGCCGTGAGACAAATCCATCCCCATAATGGTATCTCCTGGTTGGAGCAGGGTTAAGAAAACAGCAAAATTAGCCTGTGCGCCAGAGTGGGGTTGAACGTTAGCCATTTCGGCTCCAAATAGCTGTTTGGCACGATCTATAGCTAACTGTTCGGCGCGATCAACAAATTCACAGCCACCATAGTAGCGTTTTCCTGGCAGTCCTTCGGCATATTTATTAGTTAGTACCGAACCCTGAGCCGCTAAAACTGCTGGAGAGGTAAAATTTTCACTGGCAATTAATTCCAAATGCGATCGCTGACGGTTTAATTCCAAGTCGATAATCTCAGCGATTTCTGGATCTGTTTGAGCGAGAAAATCTAAATTAGTTTTAGTCACTTATGTTCCTGAGTATGATCTAGATTGAAGTAATAACTATGCTATCGAAATTGGGTCAAGGCTGAGAGGGAGATTTTTTATAATTTAGTTTACCAAAATACTAATTGCCCAAGACGTGGTGATGCCATGTTTCAAAAAGCGGTTTGTTAAACAATTATCTAGATTGAAAGACCTAATTTCAATCCTAATATGGCATGAAATATCAGAATACCTAAAGCCAAACTGCCAACATAAGCATGAACAGTTCGCAAAGTCTTTCGGTTACCAATAAAACCAGTCGCTGCAATTACAGCATTAATAGTTAATAAAATAATTACTATTGAACCAGTCCAAAAATGAGGACTTTCTAAAATAGGTTCCCCTTGCATCACTAGAGATAATACTCCGCCAGTATAACCAGCAGTTAAAAATATATACATCCAAGGAGCAATTTTACGATGTTCCGCTTTATTTCTAATTGCTGCTTCCGTATCAGTTACGGCAATTCTACCGCGCCATCCAGCCAAACCCACAGCAGTCCCCATAGCAAATACTACAATCCCCATCATTAGGGGATGTCCCCAATGAACAATCGGTTCGGGTACTCCAAAACTATCAAACCAATCGGCGATCGGTTGTAAAATCTCAGTTAAATTTTCCATCATTCTCTTGCTGTAATGTTTCTTAACAAAAGTAATCATAGCAAGAGATTAAGGGTTGCTATATATTTCTATCTTTTACTAGAGAGCCTGAAGAGGAAAACCCAAATTTTCTCTTTGTTCTAAATATAAATGAGCTACTTTTCTTGCTAGATTTCTGATTTTACCAATGTAACGAGTTCTTTCTGTAACTGCAATCACTCCCCTTGCATCCAATAAATTAAACCCATGAGAACACTTCAATACATAATCTAAACTAGGCATTACTAAACCGCGCTCTATTAATTGAGTTGCCTCTTTCTCATATAAATTAAACAAGCTAAATAATAAATCGGGATCCGAAGCTTCAAAATTGTAAGCACACTGTTCTATCTCACTCTGTAAAAAGATATCTCCATAAGACAGGCGATCGTTCCATTGAATTTTGTTAAATGCATCTACATCCTGTAAATACATGGCTAATCTTTCTAAACCATAAGTAATTTCAATAGATACCGGACGACAATCAATACCACCACACTGTTGAAAATAGGTAAATTGAGTTACTTCCATACCATCCAACCAAACTTCCCATCCTACTCCCCAAGCACCCAAAGTTGGAGATTCCCAATTATCTTCAACAAATCGAATATCGTGTTCTTCAGCATTAATCCCCAATACTTTCAAAGATTCTATGTATAATTCTTGAATGTTGTCAGGTGATGGCTTAATTAAGACTTGATACTGATAATAGTGTTGAAAGCGATTGGGATTTTCTCCATAACGTCCGTCAGTAGGACGACGACAAGGCTCGATATAAGCTACAGCCCAAGGCTCCGGACCAATAGCGCGCAGAAATGTCTGAGGACTCATCGTTCCTGCACCTTTTTCTGTGTCGTATGGTTGAGCAATTACACAACCGCGATCGCTCCAAAAGTTGTTTAAAGTTGCCACAAGCTCTTGAAAATATAAAGACATGATGTTTCAAAAAAAATTAATAACTCAGAATATTAGCCCTCAACACCATAACACAAGGTGTTTTTAGAAAATAGAGTGCGGAAAATTTGTTTTTTTAAGATTAGGGGTTGACTTTTTAAATTAGGGTGAGTATATTGGTAAATGCGCGGTTGAGGGGAATACCCCGCAGCCAACGCCCAGAACCAAGAAAAAACAATAGTTTGACAGATTTTTAACCAGTACGAAACTAGATTTAAAAAATAGCTAATTACAACTATTCAATTAATTGTAATTGGCAAAACTAACAAATAAAGAGTCGCAACATCAAATAAACTGATGATGAACGTCGGTTCACCATGGAGAGTTTGATCCTGGCTCAGGATGAACGCTGGCGGTATGCCTAACACATGCAAGTCGAACGATGTCTTCGGACATAGTGGCGGACGGGTGAGTAACGCGTGAGAATCTGCCTTCAGGATGGGGACAACAGTTGGAAACGACTGCTAATACCCAATGAGCCGAGAGGTAAAAGTTATATCGCCTGAAGAGGAGCTCGCGTCCGATTAGCTAGTTGGTGGGGTAAGAGCTTACCAAGGCAACGATCGGTAGCTGGTCTGAGAGGATGAGCAGCCACACTGGGACTGAGACACGGCCCAGACTCCTACGGGAGGCAGCAG
>JBHJNX010000101.1:0-48983 GCA_050330335.1 Pleurocapsa sp.
ATACCGAAAAATGTGTACAAATTGAAGGTCTTTTTGGTAATGTCACCACAGGTAATTATGATGGAACTAATTGCATTACTGATTAATTCTTAAAAAGTAAATCTTTGCTATGGATTTCAACTTATTAACTGTTTAAAGACTCATGTTAAATAAGCTCTATCTTAACAGCGATCGCGGTTTTTCTTTAATAGAAATGCTAGTGGTCGTTATTTTAGTTGGTATTATAACTGCAATTGCTGTACCTAGTTTGTTAGGTTTATTTAGTCGCTACCAAGTTGACCAAGCTTTAAGCACATTAGAAGGTGCGATTAAAGAAACCCAAAGACAAGCTATCCGTCAAGGTAGATTGTGTAGAGTTAATATCGACCCAAATACTAATAAGATTACTGGAAATCCTGCTAACTGTTTGTTAGAAACCCGAACAATTAAAAGCAATATAGATATTAGAACTAATTTATCTGGTGCTATTCCTAATATTTCTTTTTCTCATAAAGGCAGTACTACTAAAAGCGGCACTATAGTTGTCTCTTCAAATTATACCGATAGACAAAAATGCTTTGTAATTTCTCTTGGTATAGGTATTACCAGAATTGGTAATTATGTTGGTAGTAAAACTGGCTCTGTATCAGCTACTAAGTGTAAGTCAAATAATTAAAACATAAACTAGTAAACTGCCACGTATTGTGACGACCATCTCTGTACAGGACAAAAAATTGAGAGAGGGGTTGCAAAGAGTGACAGGGAAAGGGTTTTATAGAAAGTTACTAGACATTACCATAAAACCCTATGAACCAGATTAACCTACTGCGAAAAACATTGAAACCTTATCTTGGATGGCATGGTGCACGTCTAAGTTTTCTGGCATTGTTTCTTATATCAAATCACTTTCTTCAGTAAAGATAATTGGAATTTCAGGATGCTGCTGTACCCACTCCCAGAAGCAAAGGGGTTTGGTTCTAGCGGTTAAGCGTTGCGCTAGTGGAGAGTGGTAACGCTTAATGTTATAACGTTTAGCTACCTTATCCCAGATATGCTGGGGAATATCGAAGTAAGTGACGCGGTTGGCAACATGAGGCGGAGACTCATATTTAATCGGTTTACCCGAAGGGTCAGCGTGGAATATGGTCGGGTCACCCGACCGTTGACGCTGACTTTTACTGCCAATAATCCTGGGATTGTCTGGTTTCAAACGTCCCCAGATCATCTTTATCTACCATGACTGCACTCTGCTAAAGATTGAGATCAATATCTAATTCTAAATCGAAAGCGTCAGTCTTTGCAGCTTCGACTGCTTTGGTGGATGGTGTTGAAGAGAGATTGATTTACTTGGGCTAAGTAATCCTCTAAATCTAGTCCATGAGATGCAGCCAATTTTTTCAAAGCATCTAGAGTTGGCTGTTGTCCTTCGTTCTCAATTCTTCTGAGGTGTCTATCGGAAATGCCATCAATTGCATCTTGATTTAGTTTGTGGGCTTTTCTCACAGCAGCGATCGCCTTGCCGAAGGATTTACCATATTCTAATTTGGCAATCAAAAGCTGCTCAAAAAATTCTGGATCGACGGCAGCTTTTAAATCCTCTAAATCGACATGAAGATCGGCACACTCCCAATAAAGATAACTACCATCTTCATCAAGCTCAAAATTACCTCTTTCTGATTGAGGGACTAGATCGAAACAGTCAAGAGATTTAAAGGGTATTTCCCAAGTTTTAAGATCGCATCCCATAACAAACAATGAATCGTTAGAAGCAGAAGCGATCGCAATTAACTCAGCTTCCGCTGACCATTCCCAAGCCGATTTAATTCTTTTGGCTGCTAGAAAGTCAAAGCCATAGTATGTTTCTACGGGCTGGTTTTTCTCCTTCACCTGAAGAATTACAGAGTCTTCTAGGTAAATTAAATCTAATTCTGAGGATGTGTGCTTATTTTTAATAGCCTCACTTCTCAAACGATTGAGGTTCAAAAATGAGGTAGCCAAAGAATTTGCTTGCTCATTAACTGAATACGTAGAGTCTGTTTTAGTATTAAGGCTCATTAATCCATTTTCTCCCTGACACATACTTGAGTTGACCAATCAAGTAGAAGCTTCTCTCTATTACTGGTGACAAAACCGAGTATGGCTTTTTCCTCTTTAGAGGTAAGGGTAACTGACTTATTTTTGGGGAATTTGAACGAGTAATCTAAGCCATTTTTTGATGAGGTCAATATATACACTCTAATTTCCCACCTTCCAGACTTTTTAACGTGGAAATGTGGGGGATGATGGTCACTCGAACGAAAAAAGCGGATGCGACCCCGCGTCGCCGTCAGGCGCAAGGGAACGCGCACCAAGCAACGCCTGTAACCCTTTAAGGCTAAACTCTTCGATTTTCCCCAAAAAGAAATTCTCCTTAATTGGATAATTTAATGATGGCATATAGCGGACATATTATGCAAATACCTAAAATTATGTCCGATTTAATCGTAGATTAGAGATGGTTGATCTCCCAATTTTTCCACTGGCGCAATTCAAGAACGAAGCATGATTTCCTCAAGAGGAATTTTTTTAGTTACTTGAAAGTTTTTGCCTGACAAGAATTCAATGATTGTCGAACAACAGTTAACATTTGCAAGCGAACTTCTCTAGCCCAAAGTTCAAAGTTGAAATCCTTGCTATGGGGATCAAGTGAAGTCGCAATTTTATCCCCTCGATCTGACCGACTTTTTTCAATTTTAACAATAGTAGTCATGTTTCGTCCTCAATCTGTAACTTTAACTACAAAATGGCTTATTAAAATTTTATCGGAAATATATCGTAGCAAAAATAAATTCCTGGTAAGTTTCTGATTAAGATGAGGATTTTCTAGTTCGGCAGTTAATTAGGTCAATTTAATTGTGTAAAGCTTTAATTAAATAAGTTTTTCTAAATCTGACTTCTTAAATTAAGATTATGAAAAGAAAACAACCTGCTCAAATAATGAGTACACAACTCAGTAACAAATTTAGAGAGCTTCTAAATTGAGATTGTAGTTATATTGTTAGTTGACAACGAGCGTCATGCTGACAATACCTTATTATGCATAACCTGTGATAACAAAAAACAACTAGAGATAAATGACAACGGCGGAAAACTACTATTTAATTCTGGAAATAGCTCCAGATGCAACCACAACAGAAATTAAAGCAGCTTTTCGGCGTTTGGCGCGTCAATATCATCCCGACTTAAATCCTCATAATCCAACAGCAGCAGAAAAATTTAAACAAATTTCTCAAGCCTATGACATACTTTCCGATACTACTAAACGTCGTCGCTATGATCGCAATTTAAATTACCAATACAAAATTAATAGTCAGCAGCCGCCAAAAGTAATCGAGCCAAAAACAGCACAAGATTTTTATCTTCGAGGTATTAGGCGAACACAGTTGAGAAATTATCGTCAGGCAGTAGAAGATTATACCAAAGCCATTAAGCTTGATTCTAAATTTATCGATGCTTACCTCAAAAGATGTGAAATGCGTTATAAATTGGGGGATAATCAGGGAGTTTTAGACGATTGTTATCAAATTTTTGCGATTAAACCAACTATCGCTAAAGCACATTACTATCAAGGAAGGGCGAGATATAGTTTGGGATATACTCAATCGGCGATCGAATCCTATACAATGGCGATCGCTCAAGAAGAAAATTACGCTCAGGCTTATTATTATCGAGGTTTGGCTTATAAAGATTTGAGCAATCATTTGTCGGCTGTCGAAGATTTTCAAAATGCAGCCGAATTATTTCACCAGCAGAATAATTATGAAGCTTATCGTCGCAGTAAAAAAATTGTCAAAGATCTAGTTAAAACTACTCAAACATCTCACACAATTCTTGATTGGCTGGAGGATTTAATCAAAAATGTGTTTATGAGTCTGGCTGTATCATTATTTAATCCTGGTGGTGGTTTATTACCTGCTTTCTCTCGTCTCAATCAACAACAAGTTTTAGAGGTAGCAGTAGTTTATGGAGGATTTTCCAGTCTGAGTTTTGTAACTAGTGGTTATCTACTTTTACCGGGTGTAGAGTTACCTGTCTGGCAGTTGTGGCTATCGGGCTGCCTGCCTTTTTTTGGGCTGACTTTAGCAGGTAAGATTATTCGTTCTTTTGAGCGTAATTCGGGAAATTGGTCTACTGATGTTTTTATAGCTGGTGCTACATTAATTCCTCTATCATTAGCAAGTTTATTGATTGGTTTAGTTCCTGTATCCGCTATTCCTTTAGTTGTAGTTTTTTTATTATTTGGATTTTGTTACAGTATTATTACTTTATACTCTGGATGCACTCAAATTCTCAATTTACCAGAAGAAAAAGCTACTTTTACAGTTTTTTTGATGTTATTGATTAGTACTTGGTTATCTTATTTTGCTTTAAGATTACTATTGTAATAACTAATAACTAAAATTATAGTTTTTGGGACTTACTACTTTTTGTTTTTTGCTTGGCTAAATACTGTTGATGATATTCATCAGCTAAATAATAATCAGAAGCTGGTCTAATTTCTGTTACTATATCGCGATCGCATTTGCCAGACAATTGCAATTGTTGCCTAGATTTTCTAGCAATTTTTTCTTGTTCTAAAGTATGGTAAAAAATTACCGAACGGTATTGCTCTCCTCGATCTGCACCCTGACGATTTAAACTAGTAGGATCGTGAATCTGCCAAAAAATTTCTAATAATTGTTCGTAATCAACTAGATTATAATCGTATTTAATTTGTACTACTTCAGCATGACCTGTAATTCTAGAGAGAACATCTAAATAAGAAGGATTGACAAAATCCCCTCCCATATAACCCACAGAAGTTTGAATTACACCTTTGACGGTTAAAAAGGCATTTTCTGTTTTCCAAAAACATCCCGCACCAAATGTGGCTGTTTCAATTGAGACGGATTGTCGGTCTTTCCTAATGAGATCGGACAAGAGATTTAAAGTTTTGATGAGCGATCGCAAAAGTTTTCAGATAAAGATATTATAAGCGATCGCATAAAGATTCGGTAAAACTATTTACACTCTTTTGAATTAGAAGCAATGATATAAGTGATAACTAGCAAGTAGTAACTATTTTAAATATTATTATTATTACCTTAACATTACTTTAAAATGATTCGTATTCTACTAGTAGATGACCAAAAAATGATTCGAGAAGCTTTAAAAGTTTTACTCGAACCAGAAGAAGATTTTCAAATTGTGGGGACGGCTGATAATGGTCTTTCTGCTCTCAAGCAAGTAGAAGATTTGAATCCGGATGTGGTTTTAATGAATGTAGAAATGCCCGCATTAGATGGTATTAGTGCCACTCAAACTATTGCTAAAAATTTTACCAATACTAAAATTTTAATTCTCAGTTCCTATGATAGTAATGAATATGTTACTAAATTATTGTCGGTAGGAGCTAAAGGTTATTTATTAAAAGATACTACCTCTCAAGATATTGCGGCGGCTATTCGTTCGGTGAACAAAGGATACACTCAAATTAGTCCGGGACTTTTAGAAAAGTTATTAGCTTCGACTGACTCTAATCTTAATAAATTTCAAGATCGTCCTTACTCTCCAAAAAATCAATCTTTACCATTAAAAAACTTATCTATAGCTTCACGACCTACTCAATACAATAAAATCGAATCAGCTAGACTTCAGCAAGAAATACCACAAATTAAAAAAGTTGTTGCTAGTTATTCCAAGCATATTTGGCGTATTTGGATTTTATTATTGACCTCTATGCCAGTTGTTTTTCTCATTTTATTTAGTTTTTATCTTAGAATTAACGATCTAGAAAAACGTTCTGTTCCTATAGAACGAGTTGGTTTATACGGCAGTTTAAATCTTAGCGGTTTAGCACAAAGAGTGGTTAGAGCTTTTGAACAAGACACTCAACTGGCAAACATTTCAGAGATTTACGTTGCTCAAAAAGGTAGTACTATTTTTTTAACAGGGACAATTCCAGATTTAACCCTGCTCGACAAAATGGAAAATATTGCCAAAAATGTCGAAGGTGTTACCAGAGTGGATACTAGCTCGATTGAAATTAAATAAATTCCTGTTTTAACAATATTTTTTTTTCACTAGGATTAGTATTTCTAAAGAAAACTTTAAGAATTTGTGGCATTAATGAAGTTAGCCAACAATTTCTGGTATTTTATTGGATAGAATTGAGAATACGAATATATTTTAATTAACATCAAACAGGTTAAAACAATCTTAAATCCCATTAAGTAGCATCGAAAATTAGCCAGATTTTCACAGCCTATATTTTAAGATGAGCTTACCAAATTAACTCGGCTCGGAAAAGAAAATATAATTAAGTTCTAGGAGATTTTGATGAAATTACATAAATACTGGATTAATCTTATCTGTTTGGGTTCTTTATTACCCTTTATGGCCGTAGGTGCTGAATCTGCTCGTGCTGGCTGTGCAATCGTTGCACCTACCAATCAGGTATCTATTTCAGGTAGTCATGATGGTACGACACAAGAAAATTCGGTCACTACTTCCCATGACGATAATTGTTTGGGTAATGCAGTAGTTGCACCTACAAATCAAGTAGGAATAGGTTCTGGTGAAATACAACAGAGCAACCAGGGTCAATATTTTGTAGGAGGCGGGGAAGAAAATCAAACTGGTATTTCTGGCCCGGTTATAGAAGTTACACCTACCAACCAAGTAGACGTTTACAGTCCCGCTCACGACCCCAATTTTATTAACGATAAGTTACAAAATGTTCCCCAGCAATAGTAGGTCATCAAGTTTGAATTGAGGGTTTGAGGTAGAGGGACTTGAAAACATACATACAATCTTAATTAAAAGTCAATGAGCATTACTAAGGTAGTGTTATGTGGGTATTATGGTAAGGGAAATGGTGGAGATGAAGCTTTACTGGTAACTCTCTTACAAATGCTGCCAGAAGACGTACAGCCAATAGTACTTTCAGGGAATCCCCAAGAAACCAAAAAACTCTATGATGTAGCTAGTTGCGATCGCACTTCGGCTTTTCCCATTCTTAAAGCGTTAAAGCAATCAGATATCTTTATTTGGGGTGGTGGTAGTTTAA
The DNA here is from genome assembly GCA_050330335.1 of Pleurocapsa sp. Classification (GTDB taxonomy): domain Bacteria; phylum Cyanobacteriota; class Cyanobacteriia; order Cyanobacteriales; family Xenococcaceae; genus Waterburya. Next base: position 7,067 of record JBHJNX010000101.1, read on the forward strand.
TGCAGGATGCTACCAGTTTCGCCAGTCCTATATATTATGCTGGGTTAATGGCTCTGGCACAACAACGGGGATTGACTACTATTGCTTGGGCGCAGGGAATTGGGCCATTGAAACTACCTGTTACTCGCTGGATAACTCGACAAACACTGTTGGGCTGTAGTGCAATTAGCGTAAGAGATTTGGCTTCTGCTGAACTTTTAACTCAGTGGAATCTATCCCCTGTAGTAGCACCCGATCCGGTTTGGGCCTTACGAAGTTCAACGGTTAGAGGGTTGTCAGATTTTCCTGCACCGAGAGTAGCAGTGGTATTGCGTCCCCATTCTTGTCTGACTCTTCCTCGCTTAGAAACTCTAACTCAAGCATTGGTCGATTTTCAGGCAGCTACGAATACTTTTATTTTACTTGTACCATTTCAACTGTCTCAAGATTTAGAAATTGCCAAGCATCTGGCAAACAAATTAGGAGATAATTGCAGTATTATTCCGTTACAAGACCCCACCGAATTAAAAGGATTATTTAAAGAAGTGGAAATGACTATCGCTATGCGGCTGCATGGATTAATTATGGCAGCCTCCGAAGGCTCTCGCTGTTATGCTTTAAGCTACGATCCTAAAGTAACCCAGTTAATGTCTGAATTAAATTTACCGGGATGGAAACTGACGGAATTACCAGAAGATTCCCAAATAATTAGTCAGGCTTGGATCGAACACTATACCAATGGCTTGGCTTTAAATGAAATGCAAATTCAATCAATAGTCGATCGCGCTTTACTGCATCAGCAGCTATTAATTCAAACTATTAACAATCGTCCCTCAAGTGGTTAATAAGCCTTGGCATTTTAGCTGGTAAAGTATAAGCTATATTTGACAAAATATTGAAATATAAAGCTAAACCAAAAATAAAAATCGTTATCTTAATTGGTCTCTATACTTAAACGTACAACTTAACAATCGCCTAGCCAGCGATCGGTTTACTTGAAATATAGTTCATTTTGTCATTATTGCCATCCATATCGATAGAACTAAGTTACTATGAGCGAAATTAATAGCAATGCTAATCAATTTAATGTTGAGTCTGTAGCAGAATTAAATAATAACTCTAATTCTTTTCATAGTTCTGAACAAAGCGAGGTTGCAGAATCAACTGATAATATTTCAGTAGCTGAATTAGAAGTTGCAGAAACCACCTCCGAATCTACTACTAATAAAACAATAGATTGGCAAAAAGTAGCCCACAAATTGAGAGAGTACAACCGTAAGTTATTAAAGCAAGTTTTTCAACTAGAACAAGACTTAGCAGAGCTTGGTAATAAATATCGAAGTCAGAATGAAAAAAGTCAAAGTAGCGATCGCTTAGTGGCACAACAAGCAGAAGAAATCAAAAAATTTCAAGAACAAATTTCCCATCTCTCCCAGCAGCTAGAAACTGTTCAACAAGAAAAACACAGCCAAAAAGTTTTAGCAGATAATTTATCCGAGCAACTGATATCATTTCAAAAACAAACCGCTAAACTAGAAAGGGAATGTGCTTTATTGCAAGAAACCTGTAATAACTATTCTTATAAATTAATTAGCAAAACCCAGCAGGTAGAAGAATTATCAACTCGTTTAACTCGACAACAAAGATACGCCTTGCAATATAAAGCAGCCTTAGAAAATTATTTAAATAATACCGCTACGACAGAAACAGAAGTACCAGAAATTGAAGTGACCAATCAACCAATTAAAGCTTGGTCTTCACCATCAATAGAACCTTCAATTTCTCTACCACTGAGCAGCAAAACAAAACCCATAGAAGTCAAGCCTCTAGCGGGACAAAAACAACTAGAACCCAATACTTCTAAAGTAACTGAATGGCCCGCTCCTGCGATCGCCAAAACTAAGATGACTAAAAACAATAAACCCCAGTCTTTAGCGGCAGTTAAGCTACCCAGATTTCCCCGTCAATGATAAATCTTTGCTGTCAAAAAATTTGCTGTTGTAATTGATACCAAACTATATATCTATATCCGCTATCGTCATAAAAGTAATGAACATAGTGAATGCGGTGGATAAAGTCTAAGTATAGATTATGCGAATCGAGCAACTGCAAGCTTTTCTGGCAATAACTAAAACTGGAAATTTTGGACAAGCAGCCAAACAATGTGGAGTAACTCAGTCAACCATTAGTCGGCAAATTCAAGCCCTTGAACAAGATTTAGGTTTACCTTTGTTTCACCGTGCCAATCAAGCTAAGTTAACTGTGGGCGGAGAAAAATTATTGCCCCGCGCCCAAAAAATCTGTCAGGAATGGGATAAAGCTAGTGGAGAATGTGCCGATTTAATTGCAGGAAAACAGCCAGAATTATGCGTTGCTGCTATACATTCAGTTTGCGCTCATTATTTACCGCCAATTTTACAAAGATTTTGTCTTGACTATCCCGAAGTTCAGTTACGAGTAACGGCATTAGGGAGCGATCGCGCTTTAAAAGTATTGCGGGATGGTTTAGTAGATCTAGCGATCGTGATGAACAATCCTTTTTTAACTGCATCTGCGGAAATAGAATTGGAAGTTCTCTACGAAGAACAAATAGAAGTGTTAATGTCAGCCGATCATCCCCTCAGCAGTTGCGAATATATCCCCTTAGAAAAATTGGCTGGCTATCCCCAGGTGGTTTTTAAAGACGGTTATGGAATGCAGCGATTGGTACAACAATGGTTTTCTCGTCAGAATCTGCAACCAGCAATAGCGATGGAATTAAATACCCTAGATGCTTTTCGAGGAGTAGTGCGTCAGGGACAAATGATTGCTTTGCTTCCTCAAGGAGCATTAATCGATTGTCGTCAAGATTCTACTCTTGCAGTGCGAAGTATTTCTAAGTTAAGAGTATCGGATGTAGCGACAGAAGATTTAAAATCTAATTTAACCAGGCAGGTAGTAATGGTGACGACAAGCGATCGCTTGCAAATTCCTCCTATTACTCATTTTTATCAATTAGTCTGCCACATGAATCAACTAAATATAAATAGCCAAAAATTAGAATTAAACAACAAAAATATTTTGAGTCAAAATTTATCTCTTCAGCCTACTCCTTCCATCGTTTAATAGAGTTAGATTGCAGTCAATCTGTATACCAGAGCAACGGGTAATTGGGATTTATTTGGGTATTTTTTGTATTAAGCCAAAATTTATGAGTGATGAGTTTCGAGAATTATTAAAAAAAGTCGGTAGTGGTACTCATACTGGCAAAGATTTAAGCCGCAGTGAAGCAACCACCGCCACCATGATGATGCTCACACAGAAAGCAACCCCCGCCCAAATTGGAGCTTTTACCATCGCTCATCGGATCAAACGCCCTACACCGGAAGAATTAGCAGGAATGTTAGATGCTTACGACCAATTGGCAGCAAAACTGCAAATCAGCCAGAATAAAGCTCATAAACCCGTCGTTTTGGGTAATCCCTATGATGGTCGTTCTCGTACAATTCCCGTCACTGCTATTACAGCATTAATCTTAGCCAGTGCCAACATACCTGTCATTATGCACGGTGGCGACTGTATGCCTACAAAATACGGCATTCCTTTTATTGAAATCTGGCAAAAATTAGGGGTTGATTTTTCTGGTTTTTCTCAAAGTCAACTCGAAAGATTTATTGAACAAACAGGAATTGGTTTAGTCTATATTCCCCAACATTTCCCCCAAGCACAGGATTTAGTCCCCTACCGCGAGCAAATTGGCAAGCGTCCCCCTTTTGCTACAGTAGAATTAATTTGGAATCCAGTTGTGGGAGATATTTCCCTAGTTTCCGGATTCGTTCATCCCCCTACCGAAGAACGTTTTCGCCACACTTTTGCTTTGCGGGGAGTAGAAGATTTTACGACGGTTAAGGGTTTAGAAGGTAGCTGCGATTTAGCTTGTAGTCGTACTGCTATTATCGGTATAGGCAAACCAGGACGAGATTTTGAACGTCTGTTATTACATCCCGTCGATTATGGTTTAGATGGCAAAGATGTAGTTTTAGAATCCAACCAACAGGCGATCGCCCAAATGCAAGCCGTTATCAATGGCGATCGCACTTCTTTAATGTCAGCAGCAATTCTCAACGGCGGTTTTTATCTCTGGCGTTTTGGCATTTGTTCGGATTTGGAAGAGGGATTTACCCTGGCAGAAGAAATGATCTTTAAAGGTAAGATTGCAGCTAAATTAAATCAATTGGTTGCTTATGGAAATGACTAATAATTTATCAATGTTTACCAAGGTAGCTGTCTATATTAAAAACCAGAACCAGGTTGTTTTAAAAATTCTATTTCTTCTTGGGTGTTTGTTCTTGCTAGTATTTGATTGCGATGGGGAAATCTCCCAAATTTTTGAATAATTTCCCAATGACGATAAGCATAATCAATAGCACTTTGACTATCAGCATGAGTTTGTAAACTATCAAATAGTTTAATTGATGTTTCTTGGTCTGCTAAATTTTCACTATGTTCAAAGGGAAGATAAATAAACCAACGTTGTACAGGAATTAATTGACGATCGAATTGATGTGCAATCGCTATTCGCGCATAAGCCAAGGCTAGATTGTCTGTAGCAAAAGCTTGAGTTGAATTACGAAACATATTGCGAGGGAATTGATCCAAAATAATAATTAATGCCAAACAGCTTAAAGGTTGTTCTTGCCAGCAACTCAATTTACCTAATGCTGCTTGTTCGTATAGGTTTTGAAATTGCGATTTGATTTTTAGATCGAATTCATCATTTTTGACAAACCAAAATTTACGGGGTTTTCCATAATCTATATCTTCTGGCTTGCCAAACCAAAAATTTAAAATTGTTTGATATTCCATAATTTTCTACTTATACTAATTCTGTTGAGATACAACATTTAAAAGTATAGTCAAGGCAGAGAGCAGAAGGGTTTAACTTCGATTTAAATTCTTGACAGAAAAGTGTAATCTGGTAATCAGGTTTAGTATTAGAAAAGCCACAATAATTATTAATTACACTTTAAACTAATGAATCAACTACAATTACCTATCCCTGAATTTTTCAATCGCCAAACAGTAGGAACACTTTATCGCGTACCCTATCAACAAAGAGCTACTGAGGCAGAAAATTGGGCAAAACAACATAATATTAGCCCTGCTAAAGCAGATAAAATCCGTATTTGCTTATTACTTATTGACGTTCAAAATACTTTTTGTATCCCCGACTTTGAATTATTTGTCGGTGGTAGTACTGGTATGGGTGCAGTAGAAGATAACGTGCGTTTGTGTGAATTTATCTATCGCAACCTCAACATTATTACCGAAATTATTCCCACCATGGATAGTCACACGGCAATGCAAATTTTCCATCCGATTTTTTGGGTAAATGATGCAAGAGAACATCCCACACCCGCCAGTGCGATCGCTTTAGAGGAAGTGCAACAAGGAATCTGGAAAATAAACCCCGACATAGCTTACAGTCTGGCTGCTGATGATGGCGATCGCTTGCAGCAACACGCCTTATACTATGTTAAAAAACTCAGCGATGATGGCAAATATCCCCTAACTATCTGGCCCTATCATTCTATGTTAGGCGGCATCGGTCACGCTTTGGTTTCAGCAGTAGAAGAAGCAGCATTTTTTCATAATTTGAGTCGCCGCAGTCAAACCCAATTTGAATTAAAAGGAAGCAACCCCTTAACCGAAAACTACTCTGTATTAAGTCCCGAAGTTTTAGATACGGCTAACGGTCAAACTATTGCTCATAAGAACACTGGTCTAATTCAAAAATTACTCGATTTCGATGCTGTAATTATTGCAGGACAGGCTAAAAGTCATTGTGTTGCTTGGACGATCGACGATCTATTAACTGAAATTAATCACAAAGACCCTAATTTGGCTAAAAAGATTTATTTACTAGAAAATTGTACCTCTCCTGTAGTCATACCTGGAATTGTAGATTTTACTCCTCAAGCTGATGCTGCATTTCAACGCTTCGCCGATGCAGGAATGAATATTATCAAATCAAGCCAGGGTCTCTTCCACAACAGATAACACCAGACCATTTACAGTCGCTTTCAGATAAGTAAACTACATTGAAGGGAATAGGGCATGGGGCATAGGGCGCGAGACACGCGGATGTTTCCAAGCACCCGATGTCGGAGGTTGCCTCCGACATTTAAGCGGTGCGTTCCACAAGTGTAATCACCTAAGGCGCACATAGATTGATTCAACCCATTTAAAAAATCTCCTGCCATTATACGTTAACAACAGCAAGAGACTGACAATGAAAATTATGTTGTTACTTGTTTTTGTTACTCAAGCCGGCAGTTAGAAATCAGTAACAAGAGATTTTGAGATAATTACATTAAACCTAATTGACCTAGAATACCTTGTCCTGTTAGGAGTTCAGTAGCAACTGCAATAATGAAACCTAGCATAGCCAAACGACCATTCCAAGTTTCAGCAAAAGATGTAAAACCAAATTTGTTGTCTTGTGTTTCCATGATGATTAAGTCCTATAATTGCTGTACGATCTTTAGTCAAGTATCTGTAAATAAGTGTAACGATTATTTTGAGTTTTTGCAACATATCTTTAGATAAAGTCAGCAACTCCAGAAAAAGTTATATCATTTAGAGAATATATAGTCTTTCTTAAATGTTCTTTACCCAGAGTAGAATTGGGCTAATCTTCAACTGACTCCTTAGTGAAATCACTCGGGGGGTCAGGGTTTCGAGGTCTCCTTGAAACTACGCCCAGTCAAGTTCATAAATCTTAATATATATAGTATAGACTTCAGATAAATAATAGATGGTAGCTTATCAATCCAGCGCGATCGCCACAGAAACTCTAAATTTATTAGAATGGCATCGATTATGTCAGCACCTAGCAACTTTTGCCGCAACTAAATTGGGTGCAGTAGCAGCGCGTCAGTTAAAAATCCCCCAAACTAAAGCAGAAAGTCAGCAGTTACTGGCACAAACTCAAGAAATATATAATTTAGAACAGAAATTAGACTCTGGTTGGAATTTTAAAGGTATTGAAGATATTGGCGAGCCTCTAGAAAGAGTCAATATAGGTGGAATTTTAGGAGCGAAAGAATTACTAGATCTAGCGACAACTCTAGCAGGAGTTAGACGTTTGCGGCGAATTATTGATGCTAAAGCCGAAGAATTGCCCACTATAGCAGAATTAATTATTGACCTACGTACCTATCCAGAGATCGAGCAGGATATTCATCATTGTATTGATGATCGCGGCGAAGTAGCCGATCGCGCCAGTAGCAAACTAGCAGAAATCCGCAGCGAGATTAAAAATTCGCGGGAAAAAATTTATAAAATCCTTCAGAATATCATTCAACGTAACAGTAACGCCATTCAAGAAACTGTAGTCACCCAAAGGAGCGATCGCTTTGTCTTGGCAGTTAAAGCACCCCAAAAAGATGCCATTGGAGGGATTGTTCACGATGTTTCTAGTACCGGTTCGACTCTTTATATAGAACCAAATGCGATTGTGCAATTAGGTAATTCGCTGCGACAAAAAGAACGACAGGAAAAGCGAGAAGAAGAAATAGTTTTAAAAGCTTTAACTGAAAAAATAGCCGATGTTAAAGAAGATATTGAAAGAGTTTTAGCCGTTGCCACTATTTTAGATTTGGCTACTGCTAGGGCGCGTTATAGCTTGTGGTTGGAAGCTAATCCTCCTCGGTTTATCGAGGATGAAACTACAACTCTACGCCGTCTGCGCCATCCCTTATTAGTTTGGCAACAACGCCACGAACAAGGAACAGATGTAGTTCCCATTGATGTATTAATTCAACCTCAAATTAAAGTAGTTGCCATTACAGGCCCTAATACTGGGGGTAAAACCGTTACCCTAAAAACTATGGGATTAGCAGCACTGATGGCTAAAGTAGGAATTTTCGTACCAGCTAAAGAACCAGTAGAAATACCTTGGTTTGATAAGGTTTTAGCTGATATTGGGGATGAACAATCTTTACAACAGAGTTTATCCACTTTTTCTGGTCATATCCGCCGTATCAGCCGTATTATCGAAGCTTTAAATCCAGAATCTCCCTCTTTAGTTTTACTAGATGAAGTAGGTGCAGGAACAGACCCCGCCGAAGGTAGTGCTTTGGCGATCGCTTTATTAAAATATTTAGCCGAACACAGCTTATTAACTATTGCGACTACTCACTATGGAGAATTAAAAGCCCTCAAATATCAAGACGAACGTTTTGAAAATGCGTCGGTAGAATTTGATGATAGTACTTTGCAACCCACCTATCGTCTATTGTGGGGGATTCCGGGACGTTCTAATGCCCTGACTATCGCCCAACGTTTGGGGTTAAATTCTGAAATAGTAGCAGTAGCCAGAGAACAAGTAGGAATCGGGGGTACGGAAGATGTCAACCAAGTAATTGCGGCATTAGAAGCACAGAGAAGAGAACAGGAAGCCAAAGCGGCAGAGGCTGGTAAATTATTAGCCCAAACCGAACGTTTTTACTCCGAAGTCTCCGAAAAAGCCCTATCTTTACAAGCAAGAGAAAGAGAATTAAAGATATCTCAAGAACAAGCAATACAAGACGCGATCGCTGAAGCCAAAAAAGAAATTGCTAAAGTAATCCATCGTTTGCAACAGGGAGATGTCACCGCCCAAAAAGCCCAGCAAGCTACCGCAGAACTTGATCACATTAGCAGTAGAGAATTAGCTAAAACCCGACAACCCAAAGCAGTTAAACCCAGTTATCGCCCTCAAGTTGGGGAAAAAGTAAAAATTCTCAGTCTCAATCAAACGGGAGAAATTTTAAGCATTGACGATGATGCAGATGAGATTATGGTGCGTTTCGGGTTGATGAAAATGAATATTTCTCTGACTGAAATAGAATCTTTAAACGGACAAAAAGTTGAAGTTCAACCCAAAACCAAACCAGCCAAAACCCCAACCGCCTCTAAAGCCGCTTCATCCTCACAACCACCAGTAACGGTGCGTACATCAAAAAACACCATAGATATTCGCGGTAGTCGGGTAGCTAACGCCGAAATAGATCTTGATAATGCTATTTCTTCTGCCATAGAATCGGGAGTATTGTGGATCGTTCACGGTAAGGGTACGGGGCGTTTACGTCAGGGAGTTCATGAGTTTTTACAACGCCATCCCCTAGTAAACAGATTTGAACTCGCCCCCCAAAAAGAAGGAGGATCAGGAGTAACTATTGTTTATTTGAAGTGACCTGTGTTTGAATTGTTTTGACTGTAGTATCTTCGAGCAAAAAATTAGCAGCAACCTATGTCTTTTAGTTATTGGTTGGGAATACTAAATACATAGTTTAAAAGCGATCGCAAACCGATGATTGAAACTTTAATAGGTTGGGTGATTATTTATTGTTTATTTCCTGGAATAATTACCTTATCTCTGTTAGATGCTAAAGGTGTAGAACCTATTAAAGGATTTGGCTTGGGTTTTTTCCTCAGTTATTTAGGAGTAATTATTGCTTGGTTTATGCCCGTAAACAAACGTAAACGAGAAGATAAAACTAATCAAATAATTGAACATAGAAAAAAAACCCTGGGGTTGATTCAAGGGACGATGAAAACCTGCCCCCATTGTCGCCAAATTAACGATATGGATGCCATGAAATGTAAATATTGTGGCAAACAGATTTAACTGAGATCTTGCACCTAATCCGTCACTGACTTGTGAGATCAGAGTAAAGGGCAAAGGTTAAAGGGCAATGAATTGATTATCATCTCTAGATTATTAAGTTTAATTGTGTCTTACCCACTAGTATAAAAATCATTCTTTAGATACTGGTGCGATCGCTTTTAATTAATTCATCATGGAATAAATAGATAATTTAAATTTATAATTTACACCCATGAATATTCTTTATGAAGACGATCGCGTAATTTGTAATGATGAAGCCTTAATTATCAAGGATTTTTATTATCCTTTAGAAGGTGAAAACAAGAAAATTCTCTACAGTGAAATCCACAACATCGAAATTAGAAAGATTAATTTTTGGTCGGGATTGTCAAAAATTTGGGGCGAGGCTAGTAGTACGTTGCAGGGCAATACGGGACTAAAATCTTATTGGTCTGCCTTAGATTTCAAACGCTTATTCAAAAATAGAGCGATCGCTATTGATGATGGTCAGTTAGTTAAATCTGTGATCACTCCCGAAGATGTAGATCAAGTGTTCACTATCTTAAAACAAAAAACCCTCCAAACCACCAGTTAAACTCAACAAATGTAACATTATATTATTAATAATTTAATTCCATGCAGTTTAACTAATGCGTTATAAACTAAATTGTGCTAACGCTATGAGAGTAATTGAAGTATGGAACTAGAATATCCCGATGATTTAAAATATTTAGACAGTCACGAATATATACGCTTAGACGGTGAAATCGCTACTATTGGAGTCAGTGCTTTTGCCATAGATCAGTTAGGAGATATAGTCTTTCTAGAACTTCCAGAAGTAGGGGATTCGGTAACAGTAGGTGAAAGCTTGGGAACCATTGAATCTGTTAAAGCAGTAGAAGAATTATACCCCCCTGTTTCGGGGACAGTAATCGATCGCAATGAAGCAATTATCGATGCACCAGAAGCACTGGCAGACGATCCCTATGGAGAGGGATGGTTGATTAAAGTGAGAATGGAAGATCCTGATGCAGAATTAGTAGATGTCTTATCCGCCGCAGAATATCGCGCCCAGGTAGAAGGGATGAACATTGAACAGTAAATGATCAATGATTACTGATTCCAAAGTTGAGAGAAATTTGTTAATCTTTGTTACAACATAATTAATTGTTTGGTGGTAATTTTACGAAGTAAACCTAGCATCGCTCTGTTTTAGAGTAGCAAACGTTTATTATTTTGCTGATGTGCCACCATTTTTTATAAACTGCAATATCTTATGGTTAATCTCAACTTTGCCGTCGAGTCTGAAACTCAAACCGATGCTTTAGCCCACGATAATTTAACAGCTAACTGGTGCAATCTCAGTGAAGCCGAGGCGCGAAGCGATCGCTTTGCTGCCAGACATATAGGAGTAGATTCCGCTTCAATCCAACAGATGTTAGATGTTTTAGGGATTTCTAGCATCGAAGAGTTAATTGATCGCACTGTCCCGCCGTCTATTCGCCTCAATCGAAGTTTACTATTGCCAGAAGCATTAACTGAATCGGCAGCTTTAGCTAAATTAAAAGCGATCGCTGCTAAAAATCAAGTATATCGTTCTTTTATCGGCATGGGTTACTATAATTGCTTAACTCCTGCCGTTATTTTACGAAATATTTTAGAAAATCCTGGTTGGTATACTGCTTATACTCCCTATCAAGCAGAAATTGCTCAAGGAAGATTGGAAGCGTTACTCAACTTCCAAACGATGATTATTGACTTAACGGGTTTGGAAATTGCCAATTCTTCTTTGTTAGATGAAGGTACGGCCGCTGCCGAAGCCATGAGTATGAGTTATGGTTTGTGCAAAAATTTCGCCAATGCTTTTTTTGTGGATGCTGGCTGTCATCCTCAAACGATTGAAGTTATTAAAACTAGAGCTAATCCCTTAAATATTGAAGTAATCGTGGGTGATTATGGCAGTTTTGATTTTTCCACGCCGATTTTTGGTGCATTATTACAATATCCCGCTACAGATGGCACGATTCAGGATTATCGAGAATTTATTGAAAAAGTACACACAGCTAAAGCTTTGGTAACTGTAGCTGCCGATCTGCTGAGTTTGGCTATTTTGACTCCTCCAGGAGAGTTGGGGGCAGATATTGCAGTAGGTAGCAGTCAGAGATTTGGCGTACCTTTGGGTTATGGTGGCCCTCATGCAGCTTATTTTGCTACTAAAGATAAATACAAGCGACAAGTGCCAGGGCGTATTGTGGGAGTTTCTAAAGATGTCACTGGTAAACCTGCTTTACGTTTGGCATTGCAAACTAGAGAACAACACATTCGTAGGGATAAAGCTACTAGTAATATCTGTACGGCTCAAGTATTATTAGCGGTTATTGCTTCGATGTATGCTGTATATCATGGGGCAGCAGGAATTAAAAATATTGCTATCAGAGTCCACCAGCTAACGGTTATCCTGGCAGCAGGATTGAAAGAGTTGGGCTACAGTTTAGGTTCGGACAATTTCTTTGATACCCTACATATTAAAACAGGCGATCGCCCTGCCTCGGAAATTATCGATGCAGCAGTCGCAGCAGGAATTAATTTACGGTTGCTTTCGGATAATGGGGTGGGCATATCCTTGGATGAAACTACTACAGAACAGGATGTAATCGAACTCTGGCAGGTGTTTGCTTCTGTAGAGAATAACGGGGAAACACCCTTGCTATCTTTAGATAAATTATCTCCTCAAGATACTCTAGCCAATATTCCCGCCACCTTACAGCGTAGCAGCGATTATCTTACCGAACCCGTATTCAATCGCTATCACTCCGAAACCGAATTGTTGCGGTATCTCCATCAACTAGAATCTAAGGATTTATCTTTAACCACCTCGATGATTCCTCTGGGTTCTTGTACCATGAAGCTAAATGCTACTGCCGAAATGATTCCCGTAACCTGGGCGGAATTTGGTAATATTCATCCCTTCGCCCCCTTGGAACAAACTCAAGGATATCAGGAGTTATTTGAGAGTTTAGAAGCTTGGTTGGCAGAAATTACCGGTTTTGCTGGCATATCCTTACAACCAAATGCTGGTTCTCAAGGAGAATATGCGGGGCTGCAAGTCATCCGTCAATACCATCACTCGCGAGGGGAAACCAAGCGTAACATTTGTTTGATTCCCGAATCAGCACACGGTACGAATCCTGCCAGTGCGGTGATGTGCGGCATGAAAGTAATTGCCATCAAATGCGATGGTGATGGTAATATCGACATCCAAGATTTACAAGCCAAAGCAGAAGGGCATCAAAATGAGCTAGCGGCATTAATGGTAACTTATCCTTCTACTCATGGGGTATTTGAACCAGAAATTAAAGATATTTGTTCCATAGTCCATCAATACGGCGGACAGGTATATATGGATGGGGCAAACATGAACGCTCAGGTGGGTTTATGTCGTCCCGGTGATTTTGGGGCGGATGTCTGTCATCTCAACTTACACAAAACCTTCTGTATTCCCCACGGTGGTGGCGGGCCGGGAATGGGTCCCATTGGAGTAGCATCTCACCTCCTTCCTTTCTTACCGAAGACTTCCTTAGAGAAATCCGATTCTTCCATCGGCATGATTTCGGCAGCCCCTTGGGGTAGTGCCAGTATCCTAACTATCTCTTGGATGTATATTGCCATGATGGGAGCAAAAGGTTTAACAGAAGCTACGGCGATCGCCATACTGAATGCCAACTACATGGCCAAACGCCTCGAACCCTATTACCCAGTGTTATATAAAGGCAAATCGGGTTTGGTCGCTCACGAATGTATCATCGATTTGCGCCCACTGAAAAAACGGGCAGCCGTAGAAGTAGAAGATGTTGCCAAACGACTGATGGACTTTGGGTTTCATGCTCCTACTGTATCCTGGCCCGTCATCGGTACAGTGATGATCGAACCGACAGAAAGCGAATCTCAAGAAGAATTAGACCGTTTCTGCGATGCCATGATTGCAATTTATCACGAAGCCGATGCGATCGCCCAAGGAGAAATCGACCCTAACAATAACCCTTTAAAAAATGCCCCCCACACCGCCGAATCCCTAATCTGTGGTGAATGGAATCGTCCCTATTCCCGCGAACAAGGGGCCTATCCTGCCCCCTGGACAAAAGAACATAAATTCTGGGTCAGTGTAGGCAGAATTGATAACGCTTACGGCGATCGCAATTTAGTTTGTTCCTGTGAGGGAATGCAAGCGTATAAGTAGTAATCAGTAGGGGCGGGGCTTTCAAGGTGCGGACGTAGGTTCCGCACACAGCCCCTTGCGATTCGCGAATCGCCCTTACAGCTATTATGTAACTTCCCATCTTGTTTCCCAAGGTGCGCCGCCGATTTCTAAACCAGCTAGGTTACTTTCTGCTTGAAGAATAAGTTCTCCCCCAAGCGATCGTAATTCTAAGTTTAAATATCCTTTAGTAGTATCGCGACAGTTGAAGATTAAACCTTGGGCTGTAGGAGTACGAACGTAAGTACCTGGTAAGTCGGTTTGTCCCGTCAGAATTATAGTATGGCTTCTATTAACTCCTGTTAGTTGCCAGTTGCCCCAAGGCTCGATTTGCCAATTAATTTGGCTATTCCAAGGGGCAAATTCATAAAATTTTCCCTGGTAATGCAGACCAATTAACCCTACTGCTTCACTCCACCACAATACTTTCCTGATACCACCTCCGGCAGTTAAAGCTAAATCGTCATAGTTTTTAAAGCTATTGCAGTTTAACCAAAACCATTTTTGAGGAAAGGAACTACCCCAGTTTTTTTCGCTATAAACTGGTGCATCGGTAAATTCATAAATTTTTCCTCGCCATTCAATCCAACCAGTAGCGATGCCATGAGCCATAGTAATTTGCCATCCTGGTTCAAATATTGGCAAATAAGATAATAAACCCGCGCTAGCTTGTTGAATACTCCTGGTATCTCCCCAACCGTATTGAGGTTGTATGCGATATTGCCAACGACAATAACTATCATTTACGGGGTCATAAATACTGCCCTGATTTAAATCGAAATTTACCTGATATCCTTCTCTTACCTGGGTGGCAAATTTATCAGTAGGTAATAATCGAGAAGATATTTGTAAATTAGTTTGATGCCAATGTCCAAAACTAAAACTATCTCTACTAGCGAAAAATCTTCGGGTATCGGGAAAAGTACGACAGAGATATGTTTCATCAATACCTAAAATTTGTACCGCACCTCCACTGTTAGCCTGTCCCCCAACAGGGTCTTGAATCGAATACATAAAAGCGAAGGTTTGTTGGATTTCTGGTAAAGTGAGGCGTAAATACCAACCTTCAAAATAGCTTTTAGCAATGCCATCCCAATGATAGCCACTATGAGGAGTTTTTACATTTAACATTTAACATTAAAATTTCAGGAAACAAGCAGCAGGAAACAACAAATATTCTAAAAAGAAGAGTTTCCAAATAAACTGATAAAAAAGTGCGATCGCACTTTTTTGTTCCAGGTCTACATTCTGACTGCGCCACCACAATAATCCTAACAATATTAAGTGACAGCCGATAAATAAAACTAAGTTAGTCGAGTTAAGCCAAAAAATACCAGCCAAAATCGTACCAAAATAGCAAATAGTAATTACTCCACGAGAAATATTAAATACGGCTGATTTCCCGATAACTAAAGTAAAGGTGTTGATGTGATATTTTCTGTCCCCTTCTAAATCCGGTACATCTTTAAAAATTGCGATCGCCACTGTGAACAATAAAATAAATAAAGTCAGCGTCCAGACATAGGGATTTAATGATTCTACTGCTTGGAATTTATCCCCAAAGTGCAAAAATAAGCCTAAATTAACCACAATACCTCTAACTGTCAGGATACAAAAGGCTGCAAACAAGGGAAACCGCTTTAAACGAATTGGAGGTAAGGAATAAGCCGTCCCAATGAACAAACTAACGACTACGGTAGCTAATAACCAATTACCCGATAATCCAGCGATTACAATTGCCAAAAAGCCAGAAATTCCCACAATCCACTGTCCCTGTCGTCGGGAAAACACACCAGAAGCCAAGGGAAGATCGGGTTTATTAATGCGGTCAATTTCCACATCCCACAGTTGATTTAAGCCGACTATGTAAACATTGCCACACAGACAAGCCAGCCACACTAACAACATTTCTTCTATATTAGCAATGGCGATCGCGCTTGACTCGACTACCGAAGGGCTCCCCTGAGTGCTAGTTGCTAGAGCAATTAAATACAAAGCCAAAACGCTGAGACTCGTACCAATAATTGTATGGGGACGAGAAAATTTCCACAAACTAGATACTAAATTCATTTATTAAATATAAATAATTTGATCGCAGTAAACTATAGCGCGATTTGCATACCCTTTCACCAGTCCCCACTCCCCAATCCCATCTCAACCATTTTTTAATTAATTTAACCCACTTACTTAATGTGTGACAGCCGCTCGGCTTCTTATCAAAATTTAAACAACATATTGATAATCTGCATAAAAATCTCATATTTCAACATAAACAAACATAGAGAGCGATATTTTTGATTTCATAAAATAAATCCATATAAGAAGGAGTTTCAATGAACAAACGACTGTACTGCCGCACTTTTAAGTTAACTTGGCGATATTGCTTGATTTTTCTAATTACACTGATAGCTGTTTTATTCGGCGGTACAGTATCGGCAGCTAATATTCCCATAACTAGCTGTTTGCAACTGGTAGCTGATGGTATCGAACAACAGGTTAGTATCGATCCACTCTCTACACCTCAGATGTTTGTACAGCAAAAAGCCATCTATCGAAAAGACTTAGAAATCGGTTTGCGAACCGATGGTGTTGTAGTCTGGCGCAAACTCAATAAATAATTTAATTGTAACTCCTGACTCCTAAAAACTATGGAAATTCAGTTTCCCCGAATTCACGTTAAGTTAATATCAGAATCCCCTCCATCAAAGTAATTAAGCATAGAAAGTTACTTAGGGAGAGGATGTCAAAGGGGATATTTAAAATGGAAGATTAGTAGCGATAATTTTTTTTATTGACCTTCAGCAGGTGCTGCACAGGGGTCATCAGGTGCTGCATAGGAGTCATCAGGTGCTGCACCAGGATCGACTGCACCAGGAGGTGTCTCCATACCATCAGTATTAGTATCGCCACCTTCGGGAGTAGCACAAGAAGTAACTAATCCCAAGCTCAGGATGGAAGCTGCTGCTAAAGTAGACCAGTATTTGATTTTCATAGTTTTTTTCTCTGAATAATTTAAATGACAACGTGGTTTGTAAGATTTGAATATATTTACTTACCTGACAAAAGATCATTTAACTAAAAATAAGAAAATTTTCTGATAAGGCGTTTAAAACAATAATGATTAAAGGCTTAATGGGGGTTTAATATTTTCTTTCTTCAGTTTTTTAGTGGTTTTTGTCATGATAAACAAGGAGTCTCAATCGAATAATTATGGAATTAATTGAACAGTTAACTCAAAATTTGGGAATTAACGAAAATCAAGCTAAAGGTGGAGCAGGGCTAATTTTTAAATTAGCTCAAGAAAAATTAGGCGATGGTGAATTCGCTCAACTTGCTAGTGCTGTGCCTGTTGTGAGTAATTTAATCGGCGAAGCACCCCAGCCCGGTGGTGGTTTAGCTGGCGCAATTGGTAGTTTGGCTGGTGCTATGGGCGGTGGCGGCAGTCAATTAGCTAACATGGCGGCTCTAGCCGGTGGTTTCAGCCAATTAGGTTTAAATCCCACTATAGCCAGTAAGTTTGTTCCAATTATTCTTTCTTTCGCTCAAGATCGAGGTGGAGAACAAATTAAAGGTCTTTTAGCAGGGGTTTTAAAATAAACTCTAATTTTTTACTCAAATTATTTAAGGTATCAAAATAGGTAGATTTTAAAGTAGGGATAAATAACTATCCCTATTTTTTTAACAGTAATTTAGAAATTTATCCCAATGCCGTTGGCTCTAAATTCATCTACAGTTGTGGAAGACAATTCGTGAGTCGTCATTTGCTGTAAAATTGCCAAAGGAAGGGTAAGATGATGCGCTCCTGCTTGTAAAGTAGCTGCTGCTTCTTGGGGAGATTTAATACTAGCAGCTAAAATTTCGGTCTTACTTCCTCGAAGAATTTCGGACATATCTCTAATTAATGCTAAACCGTCTCCCAATAGCCTTGTAGCTCGATTAACATAAGCGATCGCATATTTAGCTCCTGCTTCCTGGGCGATCGCTGTTTGAGCGGGACTATAAATTGCTGTTACCGAACAGGTTATTTCTGATGATAAATAGGCGGTTATTTTAAAGCCTAAATCGGTTGCAGGTATTTTTAATACTAGTTTATTTCCAATAATACTAGCGGCTTGTTTGGCTTCGGCGATCGCACTATCGAAATCAGTTGCACACAATTGATAGTATAATTCTCCCGGACTAATTGCTGTTAGCTGAGTTAAGGTTTCTTCAGGAGATAAAGGGCTTTTTTTGAGTAAGGTAGGATTGGTAGTAATGCCTTTTATCCATCCTAAACTGACCGCTGTTTTGGCTTCTGCGACAATTGCCGAATCGAGATAAATCATCTATTGTATTGTTGTTGGCTGTTGTGACAGTTGATGGGAACAAGTCTCTTCTTCCAGCTTACAAGAAATCTTTAAATCTCTGCCAGAGCAGCTAAAATTTCTTGGGGCTTCTCGTCTCTTTGGCAATAAATGAGTCACAATATACCTGAAGATATTATTCGATGATAAATTATGGCAAGCGATCGCCAAAAAAGAATTCGAGAACATTTAGCCAAAAGTTCTGGTGGTGGAATTGATTTTCAACTTTTACCCCGAAACTACAAACACTATAATCCTGACTATAATTTTCCCATGTCATTTAGAAGTCAGGTGAGTCATCTAGAACATATAGAAAGAAGCAAGGGTAACTATAATCTTAATTCTGGCAACAAACAAGCACGCAAAAGCCGTATTCTGGAACATATTCGTCTGACTAAAGGCTAATCTATAAGCTCGCTTAACTTTAATCTACAATAATGTAAAATTAATTTCTTGTTTGTTAAAAGGCAAATTATGATTAATTGCTTCTATTTCTTCTAGTTCCATTTGATTGATTTCTTCAATATAGTTACGCAGTATTCGACTCATTCTACGGTTATAAAAGCGGTGTAAACTATAGTTAGCAGTGGCGGGAAAACCGCGTCTTTTTTTGTGTCTACCTCCTGCTCCGGGGTCGTACATTTGAATGCCGTTGTTGATCGCCCATTCAATCGGTTGGTAATAGCAAGTTTCAAAGTGAAGGCTGTCGTATTCTGTCAAACAGCCCCAATAACGTCCATATAAATTTTGGCCCTTATGTAAACAAAAAGACATTCCTACGGGTTTGCTGTCGTCTTCTTCGCTGTAAGCTACTACTAATAAAACGCGATCGCTGTAGTTGGGATATAACTGTTCAAAAAATTTACGAGTTAAATATTTGCTACCCCAATAAAATTTATCGCAAGTACTACTATAAAAACGATAGATATCAGGATATAGTTCGCGGGGGATTTCTTCACCAACTAAAGTTTTAGTATAGAGATTAGCTTGGGTAACAGCTTTGCGCTCTCTTTTAATATTTTTGCGCTGATTGCTGTTAAACATTTTGAGGTAGTCATCAAAATTATTGAAATCTCGATTGCTCCAAATATAGCTATGATGTGTCCAACTACTGAAACCATGTTTTTCCATCCTCTCGCGCCAGTCTGGATCGACAAATAAAAAATTACAACCCGAAATTCGATTGCGATCGCAAAAGTTATTGATCGCTGCAACCATAATTTCTGTAATCTCGTCTTCGTCTTCTCCTGGAGCAATAAGAAAGCGATACCCTACTGCGGGGGTGAAGGGAGTCATGCCCAATAATTTGGGATAATAGTCGATACCCATACGATGGGATAGATCCGCCCACTGACTGTCAAAAACAAACTCCCCATAACTATGTCCTTTCAGATACAAAGGTGCAGCCCCAATTAAAGTGCGTTCTCGCCATACGGTTAAGTGACAGATTTGCCATCCAGTACGTGGTGTTGCACTGCCTGATGTTTCAATATTATTTAACCATTCCCATTCTAAAAAAGGTGTTGCTAGGGGCTTGGCTAAAACATCCCATTCCTGTTGAGGAATTTCAGCAATTCTAGTAATCCAAGATACAGAATATTGTGGCTTAATTTGTTCTACCATAATGGCGTTATGATGCTGGTCAATCGATAAATTAAATACTGCGCTAAAAACTGGTGTGCAATTATCCTGCCTTGAAGGGCAAAACTCTTATGTGAT
The DNA here is from genome assembly GCA_050330335.1 of Pleurocapsa sp. Lineage (GTDB taxonomy): Bacteria > Cyanobacteriota > Cyanobacteriia > Cyanobacteriales > Xenococcaceae > Waterburya. The sequence goes on from JBHJNX010000101.1 coordinate 26,994, forward strand.
AAGGATTGAGCAAATTTTAAAAGTGATTTTCAAGTTTTCAGAGTAATTATAACTTTTATAAAACTTTTGGGTAGCCCTACAATTAATTGGGCAAGCCAATAACTCTGAACCTCCAGACTGGTTGACACTCAGCCCCGTATGAGGAATCATTTTTGAATTGTCGATTGCCAAATTAATTAAAAAACTGTGGTATTTTAAGTTAGTAAAGATAAGTAACAAAAATTAAAACACCTCGTTTAACTATTTACTCGTGACATCTACTTCAAATTATTCATCTATAACCCAAGAAAGCGTTCTTACCTTACCCATACAGGCAGATCGAGATAGTCAAGCATGGCGAGCTTTTTTAGCAGCCTCTTTTTTAGTATCCGTTCCAGTTTTTTTTCAAGCCCCCATTGTGAGATTATTTCCCTGGGTAAGTTTGGCGTTAACTTTTTTGTTAATTGGTGTGGGATGGTGGTTGTATCGATGTTCTCAAACTCGTTGGTGGGGAGATCTGATCTTAGGGTTTAGCTGGAGTTGGTTAGCAGGTTCGATTTATTGGGGATGGTTGCGAATTGAACCATTAATCCATATTCCTGTAGAGTCTATTGGCTTACCCTTTGCTTTGTGGTTGATTGGTAGACGTTGGGGGTTAATTGGTAACTTTTTTTATCTCGGTTCGCTTCTGGGAACTGCCATTACCGATCTTTATTTTTATTTAACTGGTTTAATTCCTTACTGGCGCAAATTAATGACAGTAGATCCCAGTTTGGCTTCACCAATCTTTAAATCGGCATTAACACAGATACAAACTCCTTGGGGAATTGCTTGGGCAATAGTTTTGGTGAATTTTTTGTTGGCAATTAGTCTATTTTCTTTGAGAAAAACCGAAATCCATTGGTGGGCATTTGCAGGAGCGGTATTAAGTACCATTTTAGTAGACAGTTTATTTTGGATTGCAGCCTATTTTGCCTAAAATCCCTGACAGTAAGAGTAGAATGTAATCTACAGTAAGGGCAGAAAATTGCTTTATTTTATAGTTAAGCACCTATGATTAATAGTAGGCCTATAACAGCAGAGCGCAACTCATTGTGGCTAATCATTCAGAAAATATTTACTAGTGAAACAACTCTTTATATCGCCAAAAGATTACTACAAGCAATTTTTACTTTATTGTTAGCTTCGGCATTGTGCTTTGCGATCGTTCAATTAGCTCCGGGAGATTATTTAGATACATTAAAAGAAAATCCGCAAATTTCTCCTGAACGTCTTGCCGAATTAAGTCAACAATTTGGTTTAGACCAACCTGCCTTGATACAGTATTGGCGTTGGTTGGTAAGAATAGTGACTCGTTTTGATTTTGGTACGAGTTTTGTCTATTTTCGCCCTGTATCTTCTTTGCTGATTGAAAGGATGCCCGCAACTTTATTATTGGCCGTAGCTTCAATTATTATTACCTGGGCGATCGCGATTCCTTTAGGAATTATCAGTGCAGTCAAGCAAAATAGTAAAATCGATAAGGTACTTAGACTATTGAGTTATTTTGGTCAGGGTTTTCCTAGTTTTATCACTGCTTTAATCCTGTTGATTTTTGCGCAATATTCATCTCCTCTATTTCCCGTCGGGGGAATGACTAGCATCAATCACGCACAATTCTCGGTGCTAGGCAAAATAATGGATATTGGTTGGCACATGATTTTACCCACCCTTGCTTTAAGTATCACCAGTTTTGCAGGCTTACAGCGTCTTACTAGAGGACAATTATTAGACGTTCTCCGACAAGATTATATCCAAACTGCCCGTGCCAAAGGATTGCCAGAAAATAAAGTACTTTACGTTCACGCCTTGCGAAATGCCATCAATCCTCTAATTACCCTACTGGGATTTGAATTTGCCAGTTTGTTAAGTGGTTCGTTTATTGCGGAATTTTTCTTTAACTGGCCGGGTTTAGGACGTTTGACTTTACAAGCAGTGACCGCCCAAGATAAATATTTAGTTATGGCTAGCTTGATGATGGGTGCAACCATGTTGATTATTGGCAATTTAATTGCAGACTTATTTTTAAAAGCTGCCGATCCCCGAATTAAGTTAGAAGATTTGAAATAAACCATAAACTCAGTCTATAAACTACTAGAATTGAGACTTTCCGCTTCTCCTTCAGTTTGAGGTAAGTGCAAACCACATTCCTGTTTCAGACCGTTAAAACGGGTGTCTCGTTCGTTTTGATCTTCGGCTGTCAGGGGACGGCTAGAATGCCAATCACCAACACTGACATAACCCAGATCGAAATAGGGATGATAGGGTAAATCGTATTTAGTTAAATATTGATAGATATCACGGGAATTCCAGGACAAAATTGGGTAGATTTTATAAACTTCTCCTGGTTTTTCGATGTAGTCTAGAGTCTGACGGTGTTGAGTTTGATCTTTACGCAACCCTGCTAACCAAGCAGTAGCATTAAGTTCTTCTAAAGCACGCTGCATCGGTTCGACTTTCCGCAGGCGATCGTAGCGATTGAAAGCTTCGAGATCATTTTTTTCCCATAACTTGCCATACAATGCTTCCATACGGGCGGGAGAAATGGGAGATTGATAGACCTTGAGGTTGAGATTCAGTCTTTGAGTTAATTCTTCGGCAAATTTGTAAGTAGCGGCAGGTAAATAGCCAGTATCTACCCAAATCACGGGAATGTCGGGTACTATACTCGTAACTAAATGCAGCATAACCGCAGCTTGAATACCAAAACTGGTACTCATAATCAAGCCCTTACCAAAAGTTTCGGAACTCCATTTAACTGTAGCGATCGCGTCGGAGTTGGCTAATTGTTGGTTTATTGCCGTTAAATCTATAGTAGGGGTTTTGATAGTAGTACCGATCATTAATTTTGATTCCAATCTTCAAACTGTAGTGGTTGGCTGATAATTCTGGGTAGTTACAAAAAACATTTACAATTACTGGTGTTGATAAACAATGACTCACTTAAAAATAAGAGGACTTTTGTTTACTCAGTCAGTATAGCTATTTTGACAGTCTATTAAAATATGTGTTTTCGACCCCCAAATTTACTAGCTTTGGACTTTGATGGTGTGATTTGCGATGGCTTGCTTGAATATTTTGCCACCACTAAACAAACATATCAACAAATATGGTCAAACGATCGTCTCATTGATGACAATTTAGCATCGAGTTTTTATCAATTGCGTCCGGTTATTGAGACTGGCTGGGAAATGCCGATTCTGTTACGGGCGTTGGTACTTGGTGTATCGGCAACAGAAATCTTAAATGATTGGTCGGCGATCGCCAGTAAAATTATTATTCAAGAATCTTTAGATAAAAAGAATTTAGCTAGAAAATTAGATGGGGTTAGAGATAATTGGATAAATAACAATTTAGAAGAATGGTTGGGATTGCATCGTTTTTATCCTGGAGTAATTGATCGCTTGAAAAAGCTTCTTAATTCCCCTACTGAATTGTATATTGTCACTACTAAAGAAGGAAGGTTTGTCAGGCAGTTATTACAGCAACAGGGAATAGAATTAGCCCCAGAGAAAATTATCGGCAAAGAATCTCAGCGTCCTAAATATGAAACTCTCAGATTATTAAGAGATAAAATTTCAGGAAACAATATTAGTATTTGGTTTGTCGAAGATCGTGTTAAAGCCCTACAACAAGTACGACAACAATCAGATTTAGCATTGGTGAACTTATTTTTAGCTGACTGGGGATATAACATCGAGCGCGATCGCCTTTTAGCCGAAGGCGATCGCCATATCCAACTATTGTCTCTATCTCAATTTACTCAAGATTTTCTTCACTGGCAGGTAATTCATTAAAAAACTATTAGCAAATATACCCTTATTCCCTAAATTGACTTAGACGATGGAAATTATTTTGGCTTTATGTTTGGGAGTTACTCTTAGTGCAGCATCTGGATTTAGAGTATTTGTTCCCCCGTTAGTAGTCAGTTTAGCCGCCATCTATCAAGATTTACCTCTAGCATCGGGTTTTGAATGGTTGGGGACTTATCCCGTCGCGATCGCTTTGGGTATTGCCACTATAGTAGAAATAGTCGCTTATTATCTTCCCGTAATCGATAATCTATTAGATACCATTGAAATTCCCACAGCGATCGCCGTTGGTACGGTTTTAACTGCCGCTAATTTAGGAGAAGTCGAACCAGTATTGCAATGGACACTTGCCGCGATCGCTGGGGGCGGTACGGCAGGAATTATTGAAACCTTTACCAGTATAATTCTTGCCGTACAATTGTGGCAATTTGTTTTGCTGCCCCTGCTTTTCCCCTGACGGCAATTAAGCGATCGCTCATGACTTGAAGTCTTTCGGGATTTGCTAGATAATCTAAAACTAAGTTGGCTATTGCTTCTGGCTGTAATTTACCGACTAATTCCGGTACTATAGGAGAATTTGCCCAAATATTGGGCCAGGCAAACCAACGTTTTTGTTTGATAATCAACCAATTAATTAGCTTGGCAAATAAACTGCCTACTCCTGGTAAATTAGCTAAAATTCCGGGTAAACCGTCCCAGGCTTTCATAGCATCTAGCTGTTGAGTTGGCAATAAGACAATCATAGGTATACCTAAAGCAGCTAATTCGGCGGTATTAGCTCCCACTGTGGTCAAACATAATTGACATTGAGTTAGTATTCCATAGGCAGGAAACTGAGTAATTAACTGAATTTTCACACCATTAGTAGTAATAATTTGTGAGTTTTCTTGTTGAGTTGCAATTAAGCTACCTTCAATTCCTCCAAATTGAGTCACTAGAGGATTGTATTGTGAATTGGCATAACTAGCCAGAGTTTCTAAATTTAAGGTAGGTGCAACGGGAATGATAAATTCGACTTGAGGTTGTTGTTGGTAAATTATTTCGGCTACTGCCAAACATAAAGGAACACCTTGGAATAATTTAGCTGATTTTGAACCTACTAATAATCCAATAGTAATTTTGTCAGTATTCTTGACTGAAATATCATTGTTGTTTTGGACTTCTAGACTGACATCTGCAATCAAATCACCCACCACAGTACATTTATGACGATAAGCAATAGGTAGTTTCTCTACTACCTTTTCATTCATAACTGCAAAGTGATTTACCCAACGATACCAACGAGCATCCCATTCGGCATAAACTACACTGGAATATCCCAGACGCTTACTAATAACTACAGTATAAAATTGATCGCCACCGAGAAAGATAACGATTCCTTGTTTAGACCAATTCCAATTATCTTTAGTTTTACCAAATAACAAAAAAGCAAAAAAATCATCAGGAGCTAACACTCGATCTACTTCAGGGTAATCGAGAGCGATCGCGGTTTCTTTTCCAGTACTATGGGGACAGGGAGCTAAAATTACGGAAATTCTAATTTTGTTATTACTATTGTCTAATTGTTGTCGCAGGGTTTTAACTACAGGACGTACCCAGGTGATAATTTCTCCCGGCCCATTAGATAAAATGACAATATCGATTTTTTGGTCATTAGTCATTAGTTATTAGAGACAAGGTATACCTTGTCTGTACAGTTATTAGTTATTAGTAGGGGCGGGGCGTATAAACTCTGGAGGTTTCCTCCAGAGACAGCCCCTTGCGAACGGCCGTTCGCCCGTACAGTCATTAGTTATTAGTTAAGCTATTCGTCATTTAAACTGCACATTATTTAATTAAGTAAAATACAGTTAAACTTTCTCCCCCGTCCCCCTTTCTCCCAGTCCCCCAGTCAGTAAAAACAAGCTTTCTTAAATGCGTGAAAGCTTATTAGGTTTAGATAATTTAATGAATTGGAAATTGTTTAAATAACCAATAGTCTTTTAGGTGAGAGCTTATGATTGTTAATGTTGTTGCTAAAGGTAGGTCAAAATTTTGGTTGTAAATGTCAATAACTAATCGATGAATTAGTTCAAAGTTAATTCGATTATCTTGATCCATAACGTCAAATGTACCGTTTTTAGTATTGTTTAATTTTTCTATTTCTTCTTTACCTATCTTCCCTGTAATTTCTCTTTGTCTGCTATCTCTCCATAATAAAAATTTTGTTTTTAGGTTATGGATTACTAACTCATTATGATTTCTAATCCTAGAAGTGAAGGCACTACCTTCTAAATTTAAAAAACCAATAGAAATAAACAAGCGATCGCTTTTAATTAAAATTTGTTCGGGAAGTTTACGTTTACTTAATCTTGGGTGATCTATTTCTAAATTAATTACAGTTTTGAAAGCATCAATAATAGTTTTGAGTTTACCTATATCATCAGTATCGCTAATAATTTGCAGTTTATTATATTCTTGAGTAATTAATTCTTTTTGAGTTTCTAAATATTCAATGACTTTTACCTGTTCTGTGGTGGGGTTAGAAGGGTGGGGAACTGAAATAATATTTTTATTATTTGTTAAATTTTTAGTAATATTGTTACTGCTCAGAGAACCTTGAAAAATGTTGGCTATTTCTTGAATTAATCCTTCAATTCGTTCGTATTTTAATTCTAAAGCCTCTAATCTTTGATTAATTATTTCATTATCTTGAGGTAGTGGTTTGAGTGAGGGAAGGGGAAGATTATTAATTTTACGACGATAATAATCGGCGGCAGTATTTAAAACAGCACGAATAGAATTTTGACTGATAATTTGTTCTAATTCTGTAGAATCAAATAAATCCAAACTTGCTCCTACTGCTTGGGCTTTTAAATTTAATATTTGTTTGATTTCATTTCTACTGGGTTTAGTTAATTCAACTTGATGTTGTGCCATGCGGTCTACAATCGAACCATCAAAGATTTCTTCAAATTGCTGCCAGCGATCAGGAAATAAATTTAAAATAATTAAACTATTCGGAACATGAGTAAATATCTCTTTCACCGCTTCCCCAAAACGCAGTAATAATTCTCGGTTACTTTCTAAACCTAAAGACTCTAATTGATCGAAGACAATAATTAACGGTTCGTCTAATAAAGATAATTTACTCAATACCGCGATCGCTTCTAAGGCAAAAGCTTCTTGACTCATTTCCTCTTGCCAATTATCCAACCCTATTTTATCTAATTCATCTTGATTTAAAATATTAGCTGCTAACCATTGAGTGACTATTTTTTTATAATTGCGATCGCGATAGCGACAATATTTAATAATACCTTGTAGAATTTGCACTCCATAACCAGCACCCCCATATTTATTTACCCACCATTCATTAGCTCTTTTTTCGATATGTTGCCAATAGTCACGTTTTTTTTGATTATCTTCTTTTAAACTAGTAAAAATTTCTAATGGATTATTTCTAGTAATCTCAAAAATATCTCTATCTCTTTGATTAGAATCATACTTACGACCGATGTGTTTAATTAAACTAGAGGCTAATAAATGTTCTAATTGAGTATAGTTAGTATTGGGTACTGTTTCGACTAAGGATTCTAAAATACGACTGTAAATATGATAAATAATTACTTCAGGATTGTTAGGATGACGAATAAATAATAAGCGATTATGTTGTAGCAAATCTTTGGCCAATCGCATAATTAAATGAGTCTTTCCCGAACCAGGTTCGCCAATAACTACTGCACCTTTACTTTGATGATTGAAGTCATGCTTAATATCGGTAATAATTGAAGTTAAAGTCTGATATTGCCGATGATAAGTAACAGTATTATCAACATGATTTTGAAAGGGATTATCTACTACACTACTACTAAAAGGATTTGGTTTATTATTTAGTTTGTTGATTGTCATTTGCTGCTGAATTTGGCAATATAACTGATAAGTAAATTGAGCATCATATCTCGCTGTATGTGCTTGCAGATTATTAAAATATTTATGCTCGACTTGGAGATTTAATTGCTTGCTGAGATATTCGAGAGAATAACTAGATAAATTGGGGAAATATTTTTTTGCACCTTGGTAAGTACAATATACATTGAACTTGCGCCAGGTAAAATTAGCTTTTGTAAAACTTTTGCGTAATACTCTTATATCGTGTTCAGCATTGTGAAAAACAATGGTTTCGTTGTGAATTATTTTCAGAAAATCTGCGAGAATATTCTTTAAGGGCAGATAATTTACAGCAAGACTTTCTCCTGGGTATATTAATTCATTATCTTTCTCTGAATTTTCTTTGACAAAAGCTTCGTAAATTAATTTCCCCTGACTATCAATAATAGCAATTTCTTTTAATTCATTGCTGCCTTCTGTATCAATAACTACAAAATTCATTTTTAGACAAATGACACAAAAACTATTTTATTTTATTCCTCATTATTGATTAATTTTCTCTCTTCTAGTTTTAAACGAATTTCAGCGTGTATTTCTTCAGTAATAGGATAAAAATAAGCTATAACTAGACCAATAATTAAAACTACAGTAGGTAAGGGTGCAACTGCAATTCTAATCGCCAGTAAAGCACTGTCTGGTTGTATGGGTATTTCTCCTCCTGGTGGACGTTCAATAAATCCAGAAGCTTCTAAGGCAATACCAACTAAAAACAAAGCTAAAGCTAAACCAAACTTTTGTAGCAATACCATAAAACTATAAAAAATTCCTTCTCGTCTTTGACCCGTATTTAATTCATCTAACTCAATAACATCAGGTATCATTGACCAAGGAATTAAGTAAGCCACAGATACGCCACAACCAGCCATAATTGCTAACACATATAATAAAGTTGTTTGTCCTGGTTGAATTAAAAATAATCCCGCTTGGGCAATAATCCAAATAACACTACCCATAAAAAAAACGGCTTTTTTACCAAGTTTTTCACTGACAACTTTCCAGAAAAATAACATAATTAATGCTGTTCCCTGAACTGCGATCGCCACAGTAGGAAAAGCAGCTTCTTCCATACCCATCCAGCTAACTACAAAGTAAATCAAAATTGAAGCTGTTAACTGTACTGCCAACCAAGAACACAAATAAATGCCAATAATATACAGAAATGGTTTATTAGTCAAAGCAATTTTTAATTGTTCTCTAATGGGTGTAGTTGGAACAGCATTGGATAAATTACGAGAGGCGATCGCGACTGAATCACACAAATGATTTTCGGTTTTAGCAAACAATAAAGTATAGCTAAAAGCAGCTAATTGGATACTAATTAAAATAGCTAGACTGCCATATAAACTGATAGTTTCTTGACTACTAATTAGATTGTAAATTCCAGTAGTAATTAAAATAGTGGCAGTGGCAGCTAAGATATATCCTAAGATTTTTTTACCTTGTCGTTCTAAAATTGGTGCTGCACCCCGTTCTTGAATCATAAAAGTACACCACAAAATAGCAACTATCGAAATAACCGTGCTGCTTAATCCTAAAACCAAATATTGTTGTTTAGGATCGTCTGGATAAGCTTGAAAAATAATAGTAGCCAGAATTAAAGATAAAATACTGCCACCAATAGAAAAAGCAAAGCGAAAACTATTGAGATTAGTTCTTTCGTTATAATCTTGAGTTAATTCGGGAGTTAACGCCGTGTAGGGTAAATTAACCGCCGTATAAGCTAAATTAAATAAAATGGCGATCGCCACATAGTAAACAAACAAGTACCAGTCATTAACGTTAGGATCGCTACTGAAATTAGGCACAATCCATTGTAGAAAAAAGAAAACTCCAAATGGAATAGTACCAAATAACATCCAGGGAATGCGTCTACCCCAACGAGTACGAGTGCGATCGCTTAAAATGCCTGCAATGGGATCGTTAATTGCATCGCCAATCTTACCAATAGCTAAAATACTTCCTGCTAAACCCGCGGGTAAACCAGCCACATTAGTGAAGAAATATAACAGAAAAAATACTAAAATGTTAGCCGTTATCGCAGGTCCCATGTCTCCAGAGCCATAGGCGAGTTTGGTAGTAAAGTTGAGCTTTTCTCGATCCATCTACTTTCTGCCGCTATTAATTTTGATTCCCTACTGTTATGCCAGATTTATATGTATCTTGGTCAGATTATCACCACAAAATTGAAACTTTAGCCGTTAAGATTTATCAATCTAACTGGCAATTTAATCAAATTGTTTGCTTGGCTAAAGGCGGTTTGCGAATAGGAGATATTTTTTGTCGTCTCTATCGTCAACCTCTAGCGATTCTTTCTACTGCTTCTTATGGCGGTAAAGATAATCGTCAGCGCGGTAAAATTCGCTTCTCTCAACATCTTGCTTCTATTGAACCCAATTTAGGAGATAAAATTCTCTTAGTAGACGATTTGGTAGATTCGGGAATTAGCTTAGTTGAATCCCTTAATTGGTTGCGCCATCACCATAGTACTGAAATATCAGAAATTCGTACTGCGGTAATTTGGTATAAAAATACTTCCGTGATTACTCCCGATTATTATGTTGATTATCTTTCCGATAATCCTTGGATACATCAGCCTTTTGAATATTACGAACGACTGACCATTGATAAATTAGCGTCGGAAATTGATTGCAAGAGCGTCGATTGACAGTAAAGCTAATACAAAGTTACTCAAACAATTCTTAGTAAAATTTGCGTAAATACCAAGTATTTTTACCTAAACGAAAGTACTAAGAAAAATTAGTATATTTACGGAAGACAGAGAAGGATGTTTCTCGCTAACCTATGTTGTAGTTGGTTCAGTAAATATAAGCAAAAAAATATAGGGGCATCGTCAGCCAAACAATACCCCTAAAGCCAACCATATAGAACTGTTAAGCAATATCTAGATTGAGTCGTAAATATCGGAAGTGCAATTAGTTGAGAGCTAAATGCGCTTCATCCATCATTGTAAACTGGGATTGAATTTTAGTTTTTTAAATTTTCTGCAAAGTAAAATTGAAGATTCTGCAAAGCATCGCAGTCAAATAGTTTTAAAGATTGTTAATTTTTGTAACTTCAAGATTTAAACAGCTAGTTTTCAGTATGATTTAGGGTTACTGATTTGTTGTCAAAGTTAAACTAAATTGAGTTTTGTTGCGATCGCTCTTTACATCTGAGCTTTTAGCGATGGCGCGATCGCGTTATTTTCCAAGATATACTTTAAGTCATGGTTGTCAAAACAAAGTAAAGTAAACTAATGACTACATATCAAGAAGTACGTCGTCAAATTGAAAGCTTGACCTTAGATGAGCAAGTGCGATTGATGCAAGAACTAGCGTTAATAGTAAGTCATCGTACACCAGAAAAATCTAAACGTAACATCATGGAGTTAGAAGGATTGGGACAAGATATTTGGCGAGGGTTTGATGCACAAGAGTATGTAAATCGAGAACGTCAATCATGGAATGGCTAAATCTATTGACAGGTAAAGCAGATTTTTTTCTCACTAACGACATTGGTTTGAAAAGTATCTCAAATTTGACTGTGTTGGTTTTAGACGATATCAAAATCACATAATTATCCGAAAAAAGCGATCGTAACTACACTAAACATTAATGGGATCGTTTTAAAAATGGCTAATTTAGAAAGCGAATAGAGATTTTTGTAGAGTGGGCAAATTGCTAAAAAAAGAAATAAAGATTTTAAGATAAATACGTTGTCTATCTTTTCTTTATATCTCGAATGTGTTTTTAAGAGATCGCTCTACTTGGTAATATTTATATCAGCATTTCTTTAGGTTAAGATACCCTTGAGTCTCTTCGCGTCTTTGCGTCTTTGCGTGATACTAAATTAAATAATCTGACTGTTATTCAATCATCTTTAACCACCAAATTATTGCGATGCACCACAGTATCGATGCCGTTATATCCTAAAATCGAATTAATTTTAGTGGAATGATGTCCTTTTAACTGTTCTATTTCCGCACTGTTGTAATTAACTAAGCCTCTAGCTATTTCCTGTCCTGCTGCGTCACATATTGTTACAGCATCAGAAGCCGAAAAATCTCCTTCTACTTTAATTATTCCCGCCGGTAGTAAAGATTTACCCCGACTAACGATCGCCTTAACTGCCCCGGCATCGAGATACAATTTACCCATAGGAATTAGACCATAAGTAATCCAGCGTTTACGAGCATTATCGCTTTTGGGTTGGGGTTCAAATTGAGTTCCCAATGGTTCTCCATTGAGGATTTTGATAATATTATTGGGTTGTTGCCCTTGAGTAATAACAGTTCTAACTCCCGTACTAGTAGCAATTCTCGCTGCTGCCAACTTAGTTGCCATTCCTCCAGTACCCCACTGAGAACCAGCAGTTCCTGCCTCTACTTGTAGCTGCTTGAATTCTACACTACTGACTAATTCAATCGGTCTAGCATCGGGAACTATACGGGGATCAGCAGAATACAAGCGATCAACATCAGTGAGAAGAAATAACCAGTCTGCTTCTACTAAACTAGCCACTAAAGCTGAAAGAGTGTCATTATCGCCAAATTTTAATTCTTCTACGGCAATCGTATCATTTTCATTAACAATAGGAATTACTCCTAAATCCAGCAGTTCGCTAAAAGTATTGGAAGCATTGACGTAACTGGTACGTTCCATCAGTTCACGGCGAGTAATCAAAATTTGGGCGATCGCTTGTTGTAAACTACTAAACAGATCGTCATAAATTCGCATCAATCGACCCTGTCCTACGGCGGCTACAGCTTGTTTTAAAGCCATTTTACGGGGTCTTTCCGTCAAATTCAATCTGGCGCAACCCACTCCCACTGCACCAGAAGATACCAACACTACCCGATGTCCCTGGGATCGCAGGTAAGTTAATGTCTCTACTAAATCTGCAATAGTAGCGATCGCAATTTTGCCATCCTTTTGAGTTAAGCTAGAAGTACCGATTTTAATTACAATAGTTTGACCAGACAATTTTTTCACCCTTCGGCAAATTGGAAGTTAAATTTCTTTGAATTGTTTGATGTTTTTTTGTATCAATTTAATACTTTTAGTACATAGTCAAAGCATTTTGAGTTCATAATAACCACTTCTTCAGTAGCGATCGCGTGACATATTCTAAGCCAGAAATCAAAATAAATCAATCAACATCTTACATCAAACAATTGCTCCATCTAGGATTAAAAGGTGCAGAACAGCAAAATTGGTCGTTAGTACTCCATCAATTAAGACTTTTACCTTTAATTTCCCTGACAGAAAATGATTGGCAGACTAGTTTTAAATTGGCTTTAGCAGTTCTTTTAGGGGGAGATTTTCAAGAACAATGGGAAGTTGCTAAAATTTTCCCCCTACTGGGAACGAAGATTATTGAACCTTTAATAATCCTTTTGGAAGATAACAGCACAGAAACAGCAATAAAGTGGTTTATATGTCAGATTTTGGGTAATTTTTCTGAACCAGAAGTTATTATTGCTTTAATTGAATTATTACAACAACCAGACCCAGAGTTAGTTAGTATTGCCAGTCAGACTTTAACCAGAATTGGTTCTGCTGCGATCGATGCTTTAGTAGAACTTTTACCTCATCCTGAATATCGCCTGTTAGCGGTTAAATCTCTGGCTTGTATTCGTCGTTCGGAAATTGTGACTCCCCTACTCAGTATCGTTAACGACCCTCAAGCAGAAATTAGAACTATAGTAATTGAAGCTTTAGGCAGTTTTCACGCGCAAGCAATTCCACCAATTTTAATTGCAGCTTTACGAGATACTGCCTCATCAGTTAGAAGAGAAGCCGCGATCGCTTTGGGGTTTCGTCGGGACTTGTGTATCGAATTAGATTTAGTTACTCATTTACAACCCTTGCTTTACGACCTTAATTTAGAAGTCTGTCGCCAAACAGCGATCGCTCTTAGTCGCATGAAAGAAACTTCAGCAGTCCAAGCTTTATTTGAGGTACTGCAATCCCCTCATACTCCCTTAGAACTACAATTTGATTTAGTCAGGGCTTTGGGATGGAGTGAAGTAGAACTAGCAATCGACTATTTAGGGCAAACTCTAGCGATCGCACCAGAGTCAATAGTGCGAGAAATTATTGCTGTCTTAGGTAGAATTTCCTCACCCCAGTTAAAAGAGCGAGCCACAAACATTTTACTCAACTTCTGTAATTCACCAAGATCTCGATTCAATTCCCCTCAAACAAAACAAACTTTCGCTTTATCTCTAGGAGAATTAGGTAGTTCAGCAGCAAAACCTCATTTATTAACCTTAGCAGCAGACGAAAATCAAATTGTACGACTTCATGCGATCGCGGCTTTAAAAAAACTGTCTCTCTAAGAGCAATTACTAATATTAATAGTTAATTTGAAATTAACGCATTTTAAATATTCTTTAATTACATATCCAACAGCTTTTTGTATCAATTAGTACAAAAAGTATTCTTATTGAACTTAAAGATTAGTTTAACAAAAGTCTTTCTTTTATTTAAGGTGTGAGGAAAAGTCAGAATAATGTTTAAGATCGAAAAATCTTCATTGTTAGCTACTTCAGCTATTTTTAGTACTGTCCTGGTAGCTTATAGCAGTGCTGCATCCGCTCAGGAAGTCAATATCTACGACGAAACTTCCTTAAAAAATTACGTACAACTTTATGACTCCGTAGACAGCAATTTAGAAGTTCCCAACAACAACGCCTTAGAACAAGTTACCAACGTTAATCAGTTGCGAGATGTTGCCCCAACCGACTGGGCTTATGAAGCTTTACGCAGCCTAGTAGACCGTTATGGTTGTATTGCAGGTTTTCCCAATCAAACCTATCGCGGTAATCAACCCCTAAGCCGCTACGAATTTGCAGCTGGTTTGAATAGCTGTTTAAACCAAATCGAGCGTTTAATTGCCTCTAGTGAAGCCGTTAACCGAGAAGATTTAGAAGCCATCAGCCGTTTAAATCAAGAATTTGAAGCCGAACTAGCCACTTTAGGTGGCAGAATTGACAATATTGAAAGTCGCACTGCATTCTTAGAAGACAACGCTTTTTCTACTACCACCAAACTAGAAGGAGAAGTTGCATTTACCATAGCGCAAGCATTTGGCGACCAAGCTGCTGCCGATCTCAATCAAGACGGAGAACTAAACGACGCACTAGATTCTGAAGTTGTATTTACTAACAGAGTGCGCCTCCAGTTGGTTAGTAGCTTTACAGGCAAAGATAAGCTATTTACTCGTTTAACTGCTGGTAATATTGATAACTCTTTTCAAGATGAAACAGGTACAAGAGAAGGTCGTTTTGCTTATGACGGACAAACTGACAACAATGTTACAATTGATCGCCTGCACTATGTTTTTCCCGTAGGTGAAAATCTCAAAGTAACTGCTATGGCTAGTTTAGCGGCTCACCATTTCTATGCCGAAACTTTTAACTCAGGCTTGAATACTGGTGGTGGCGCAAGTGGTGCTTTAACTCGTTTTGGTGAACGCAGCCCCATCTACCGTTTGGGTATCGCTAATAGTTCGGCTGGTTTAGGTTTGAATTACCAGTTGGGAGAAAAATTTGAAATAG
The DNA here is from genome assembly GCA_050330335.1 of Pleurocapsa sp. Classification (GTDB taxonomy): domain Bacteria; phylum Cyanobacteriota; class Cyanobacteriia; order Cyanobacteriales; family Xenococcaceae; genus Waterburya. Next base: position 42,315 of record JBHJNX010000101.1, read on the forward strand.
CTGGCGGTTACATTGCTCCTACTGCTTCCAATCCTGCCGAAGAAAATGGCTTATTTACTGGTAGTTTTTCTGCTTTAGGCCAGCTTACCTTTAAACCTCTTGAAAAACTCAAAGTTGGTTTAACCTACGTCAGAACATACGATCCAGCAGCACAGGCTGATCCTCCTACAGTAGGTGGTCGCGCTCCTTTTTTATGGGGTGGGACAGGAACGAATTTAGCTAATTTCCGAAGTCCTGGTCTGAATATAGATGATATTGCTACTGATTCTTTTGGCGCACAATTCCAATTCGATCTCAATCCTAGAATTAGTCTGCGTGGTTGGTTCAGCTACACTGATGCTACCCTATTTAATTCAGGAGATGGTGATGATGGGGAAGCCACAGTTTTGAACTATGCAGGTGCTTTAGTGTTTTCCGATCTCCTCAAAGAAGGCAGTCTTGCGGCTCTAGTAGTTGGTGCAGAACCTTATTTGAATAGTATAGACTCAGATGGAGACGGTAACGATGACGATATTACCAGCGATATACCTCTGCACATAGAAGCTTTCTACAAATATCCGTTCAACGACAATATTTCGATTACTCCTGGCGTTATTTGGTTAGTTTCTCCCAATCAAAATAGTGATAACGATAGTATCTTCATTGGTGCTTTGAGAACTACTTTTTCTTTCTAAGCTAAACTCTTCTGGGTAGGGTGGGCAATGCCCACCTAAAAAGCTTATACTCCGAAAGATTTTCCACAACCACAGGTTTGTGCTGCATTGGGATTAGTAAAATCAAAACCACCGCCAATCATCGCGTTGTTATAATCAAGAACTAAACCATAAAGATACAAAAGACTTTTTGGATCACAGACAATCCTAAAGCCATCGTAGTCAAATACTTGATCATCTTCGCGGATGTTATCTGGTTCTTCAAAATCCATCATGTAGGACATTCCCGAACAGCCTCCCTGGCGGACTCCTACTCGCAAGCAGAGTTCTTTGTTTCCCTGTTGTTCTTGCAACATTTTAATGTGTTTGAAAGCATTGGGTGTTAATTGGATTCCCGTTTGAGGTGCTTGAGTTGTTTCTATCATCTTTAGTCGATAACTCCTTGTAGATTGATTAACTGGTTAGTTTCCTAGAAACTATTTAACCTAAAAGCAAGTTTATAATTTCGATTTCGTCACTCTATATTCTCTATGATAGCGAGTTAGCGAACCAAAAAAACTGGGTTAGCTTATTTTTATTAAGAGTCATGGTCAATATTATTGTTGATTTGATTATTTTAAACTAGGTTATTATAAAAATTAAATATTTTCTCTCTATTGGCAGTTGTCAAAAAAATCAATAATTTGTGGTGTGTTTCTATGCAATATATTGACTAATACTTATAGTTAAGAGAATTTTTATTAGATTTCTTTTTCTGATAAAAATCAACAATACTTCGTGATTATCTTGGGATTGTGCCTGAAAATCCCTCGACTAGGGTTTTGACTGTTAGCTATCAGCAATAAGCTATTAGCTAACAGTAGGAAGTGAAATTACTTCATAAGCCTACGAGACTATTGGCGAATAAAGATTTTTAGCTGAGAAGTGGAAAGTTAAAAGAGTAACCAAACAAAATATTAGCTTTAGTTATATTTCTAACTATCCAGTTCACTGACTAAAAAAAATGTTATTCGGTAACGCTATCTACACTTAGAGGAACTAAATCACCATAGATAGTAAAACCCAATAACATTGGATTGTTTTCTTGGATTAGTTTTCCTGTTAAAGCACAGCTTTCGTCTTTACGGGCTGTAGCTTCGATAGTTGCACGAATATCGGAACGAGCGAATTGGGGTCGGTAGTCACCAGATTTTTGATGTACGTAATTCCAAAGAATATCGCGAATTAAAGCCTGATAACCTTGATTGCCAGATAATTCTTTGAGCTTGTCTTTGAGAGTTCTTTCCAGACGGATGCTGGTGACTTCCATTTCAGTTGTAGATGTGCGAGTTAGGGTTCGCATTTTTTTTTCCTCTAGATACTAGACATATACGGTAATATAAGTGTAATCTTAAAAGGTTAATTTGAACACCCCTGAGACAAAACTAAATGTAATTTTTTACACTATCCTCGATAAACTTTACAAAACTTCGTCTAATCCTTTCAATGGCGACTTCTGTAGGGGAATGTGTATATTGCGGTGTCAATCACATACAAACTGCATATTTATCAGAATTTGACCGTACAAGACATTGGAGTAAGAACAATCTCTTTGATTATGGCACAAACTTTAATAATCCTGAATCACAGCTAAAAATTAATAGCGGGGGGTATGAAAACCGAAAGGTGGTACTCATAAAATAATTTATAAAAAATTAACATTTTTTTACACCCTGCTACCAATTTTGTAAGTGGGGTTTTTTATTGGGCAAATTGAGGCAATGTCATCAATTGAAAACATTAACACAGTTAATAATAGTTTTTTCCCAGAACTATTTACCAATTAACACAGTCAACATGAAACGAGCTATTACTTAGGGTTTACTGAATAAATGGAAACCTTAATTATTCGAGTTCCGGCTTATCTTCGCCTCGATCGCAGACGAGAAAGAATTGGGAAAATTCCTGCTGTTTCTCGTAAACAAATGCTCCGACGTGACCCATATCAATGCCAATACTGCGGAAATAGGAAACAGTTGACTATAGACCAGGTAATTCCTCCTTGAAAAAGAGGCAAGAATACTTGGGACAAGCTGGTAATTGCTTGTGCTACCTCTAATAGTTGCCAAGGTGATCTCGGCTCAACCGAGGCGCGAGCGCACTCCCAAACAAGCCGAAATGAAATTGCAGCAACGCCCCAAAAGTACTGGTGCATCCTACTGTAGCTTTTGCCGCTCAAGTTTGGCAACAAATTTAAGAAGTAAACAATTTTTTAATCTTGGAACAGGAGAAACATCTCATGTTAAAAATTACTTATATAGAAAACGGTTTTTATTTAGAATATTTATCTGAATCTGTTGCCACATGGATGGCAAGAAGAGCCTTGGTTTATTTGCGTGCTGCTATAAGCATTTATACTGAACCCAGCACTGCTTGTATCATTATTCCCCATGATTTAGCTATTTCGGGCCTACTCGAAAAGCTGCAAGCCGATGGCGAAATTATTGAATTGACTTTTTGTGATGAGGGATATGTAGAAGTTTCTTTGCTCGGTACTTGGGTTAGTTCTAACCAAGATAGTGAAGAAGGTATTTTTGTGTGCGACTTAAGCGATCGCGCGGAAACTTTTCTTTACAAACTATGGCAGAAATCTCAAACTGGAGCTTCTGTCATGAGTGAATAATATTGAGGTGACTGATTTGAGAGTTGTCTGTATTGGTCGCCTAGTATTATGTTTTTCTAAGTTACAAGTTGTTTTAGCAGCATAATTTAAAAATTTATTAGTTATCAATAATTATCAAGAGTTTTTGCAACCAATATTGCACTAGAGCGATCACTCCTAAACGGGCGATCGCTTTTTGTGGGTAACATTGTTTAATTTCTCCTAAAAAGCGACACTCCCCATCAAAAACTAGCATGGCTTCACTAAGATTGAGAGCTAATTGATACCAATTACTCGACTGCGTGACCGATGCCTCTACTACAGCTAGTAATTGCCATAATAGCTCTCGTTCGGCAGGATCAGATAGCCACAAACGTTGTTGTCCATCGAGCCAATTAATAGCTTGTGGTCGATTAATATGCCAAATTAAATATTCAAAATCTGAGTCTTGCAATTTAATTAGTCCTTCCCTATCTCCCAGACGTAGTAGAGAACAACAGCGATGATGAACGTACTGTAGGGGAATGAGATTGTGGGAATTTGTCGCTGGTTTGAGCGAAATTGGCGCGTAAATTAGAAAGTTAGGTCTTGTTGCTAGTTTTTCGAGCGATCGCTCTAACCACACAGCCAGAGAAAGTTCTGATAAATAAAAATCGAGATAACCAGAATTATGAGCCACTACAGCAAACTCCAAATTACCCTCGTCAGTTAAACTCAAGTCTAAGCTACTCATATTTTGTACTAATTTTCTGGCAATATATGCTGGTGATAATTGACAGTAACTAGCCAAAGGAAAAGCGATCGCACAACGATATACAAAATCGGTCAATGATAATTTTGAGTCGGTTTGAGAAAAGGAGTCAGTAAAATACCATTTCTCAGAAGAAGAGCGCGATAGTAAAATTTTGTGATCAAGGTCATCAGCTATAACCGAGAAATCGATATGAATATTTTCTTTCTGGATATATAGATCGATTGTTCTTAATAAATCTTGTTTTAATAAATCTTTGATCGCCCAATTCTTTCGACTTAATTGGAGTTTAATAAACTTATAAAAAAAAGTATTATTAGATACATTACTATCCATGTAAAATCAGATATGCATTGACACCTTATTTTGCCTCTTAAACTATGCACTTTTCCGATCCACCTTCCGAGGCATCTCGTCCATTTTTGACCTGGCAAAGCATCATTGACTGGGGGCAAACACACTATCGAGATCGTATTTTTAGAAAAGACGAATGCATTCCCGCTCGTCCCGAATTGTTATACTTAGTCAACCAAGGAGCTATTCGCTTAGTAGGAGTACCTCAAAAGAGTAACCATCAGGAACTTGCTGCTGAAGCTCTCCCACCCAACTCCGATTTAATAGAAGAAGCTTTTTTAGGCTTTGTCAACGCCGGTCAGCCTTTTGAAATTGTGGCACAGTCTTCATTTACCATTCAAGCATATGCTCATGTAGAACGTACTCAAGTCGTCTGGCTTTATTGGCAAGATTTAGAAAATTGGCCCGATTTTACCAAACAAATCTACGAAGCACTACGCTATCAGCATCAGCGCAAACTCCTATGGCTTAGTGCTTTAGGACAGAGAAAAACTATAGACAGACTGACCAGTTTTCTAACCCTACTTATCGAAGAATATGGTGTTGTTAAAGAACATAGTTACTGTTTACCCTACACTTTAACCCATGCTCAAATTGGTAGCGCGATCGGCTCAACGCGAGTTACCGTTACTCGGCTAATGGGCAAATTACGCCGTCAGGGTATAATTTCTATAAAAGATGATCATTCAATTTGTCTGCCGAATTTTAAGCCTGATAACTCAGATAAATAAGCATAATTTTTTTTAAAAAACTTGATTAGTTATCATGGGCTGGCAAATTAAATTAATCAAGATGTAAAAAATATCTTAAGATTGACAAATAAGAAGTTTAACTTTCTTAAAAACTAAACTATTTGAGAAGAATTATAAATTAGGAGGATATATATGGCACTCGTACCGATGCGCTTGCTTTTAGATCACGCGGCTGAAACCGGTTATGGTATTCCTGCATATAACGTAAACAATATGGAGCAAATTATCTCCATTATGCAAGCTGCTGATGAAGCAGACAGCCCTGTCATCTTACAAGCTTCTCGCGGTGCTCGTAAATATGCAGGAGAAAATTTCCTCCGCCACCTAGTTTTGGCAGCAGTGGAAAGTTATCCTCATATCCCCATTGCCATGCACCAAGATCACGGTAACAGTCCTGCTACTTGCTATTCGGCAATCCGTAATGGCTTTACCAGCGTTATGATGGATGGCTCTTTAGAAGAAGATGCTAAAACTCCTGCTAGCTTTGAATACAACGTTAATGTAACTGCTGAAGTAGTTAAAGTTGCTCACGCTGTTGGTGCTAGTGTTGAGGGCGAACTGGGTTGCTTAGGTTCTTTAGAAACCGGTAAAGGCGAAGCTGAAGACGGTCACGGTTTTGAAGGTGCTTTAAGTAAAGAGCAACTTTTAACTGATCCTGATGAAGCAGTTGAATTCGTAGAGCGTACTCAGGTAGATGCTTTAGCGGTAGCTATTGGTACCAGCCACGGTGCTTACAAATTCACTCGCAAACCTACTGGCGAAATTCTTGCTATTAGTAGAATTGAAGAAATTCACCGTCGCTTACCTAACACTCATCTGGTAATGCACGGTTCTTCTTCCGTACCTCAAGAGTGGATTGACATTATCAACGCTAATGGCGGTAAAATTCCTGAAACTTATGGCGTACCTGTAGAAGAAATTCAAAAAGGTATCAAGAGTGGTGTTCGTAAAGTTAACATTGACACTGACAACCGTTTAGCTATTACCGCAGCGATTCGCGAAGCGGCTTTTAAAGACCCTTCTAACTTCGACCCCCGCCATTTCCTCAAGCCTTCTATTGCTTACATGAAAACAGTTTGCTTGAGACGTTATGAAGCTTTTGGTACTGCTGGAAATGCTAGCAAAATCAAACAAATGACTTTAGAAGATTATGCTGCTAAATATGCCAAAGGAGAGCTAGTTGCTAAAAAAGCAGTTTCCGTATAGGGCTAAATTATTTAAAACTACGAATGGATAATAGACGACGGACGATCAACGGTTTCTTTTTCCAAGATTGATCTTTGGTAAATCGGCTTTAGTCAATCCAAAAAAAGAGGCTTTGGGATTTTGAATATCTTAAAGCCTCTTACTATTGTCATTATTTAAATAGATGGAGAATAATTAGCGAATGCTGATTTATCCCAATCCTTCCACTACGGGATGGAAGTAAAAAGCTAATCCCAATACTGCATAAGTTGCTAGTAATAAAATACCTTCTAGCCAATTCGATTCACCATCAGAACTAATAGAATTAGCAAT
>JBHJNX010000102.1:0-76163 GCA_050330335.1 Pleurocapsa sp.
CGCAATAAGGCATTAAAGATATCTCCGTGACGGTTTTCATCCTGACACCAGCTTTCAAACTTTTTGAACAGGGGATAAAACTGATATTCGGGGTTTTTTTCTAAGTGACGATACATCAAAATATAACGCCAGTAACCAATTTTTTCGGAGAGATAGACGGCGTAAATGACCCACTCTGGTTTAAAAAATGTATAGGTGCGATTTTTAGTTAAATACCCCAAATCAAGAGAAATATTAAAATCGCTCATGGCTTTATTGAGAAAACCTGCATGACGAGCTTCATCTCGCGCCATTAGGTGAAATATTTCGGCTAAAAGTGGATTGCGGTCTTTAATTTTGCGGGATATTTCTTTAAATAGGAGAAAACCAGAAAATTCTGACGTGCAAGAGCGTTCTAAAAAGTCTACAAATGCGCGACGAGTTGTTTCATCAATATGATCCCAAGATTGTTTAAAATCTTCATCTCGTAAAAAGTGATCGCGATTATAGTCTGCTCGCATCTCTGCAATCATGGCTTTTAATTCTTCTTCCTGGGAGGAAATATCCATGTTTGCTACCGCGTCAAAATCCGTAGTGTAAAAACGAGGTGAGAGCAAAGTTTCTTCTGTAGAGGTTTTTTTGGTAGCGGGCTTTGATACAGTATTGACCATAATTGCTTGGATGTATAACTATTTAGTGATGAATTATATTTTATCTGGCAAACTGGCTAAAAATGCAATTAAGTTTTGTAAATCAGAAAATTAACTTAAATACATTGCTATATAGTTAAATATTGTAAATCAAAGTTAGTCAAAAAATTGTAATGAGTATTCCAGCAGCCAATAGAGTTGTCACCCAAAGTCACACTTTACCTCCAGCAGATTCTAAAATAAGATTCAAACAATTTGTGCAAAAATTACAAGATGATATTTGCACTGGTTTAGAACAACTCGACGGTAAAGCTAGCTTTAGGGAAGATAGTTGGCAAAGAGAAGAAGGCGGTGGCGGACGTTCTCGCGTGATTAGAGACGGAAGAGTTTTTGAACAAGGTGGCGTTAACTTTTCGGAAGTTTGGGGTGATACTCTACCTCCTTCAATTTTAGTTCAACGTCCCGAAGCAGCAGGACATAGTTTTTATGCTACAGGGACATCAATGGTGCTGCACCCCCGTAATCCCTACGTACCAACAGTGCATCTTAACTATCGTTACTTTGAGGCCGGCCCTGTATGGTGGTTTGGTGGCGGTGTAGATTTAACGCCTTATTATCCTTTTGTAGAAGATGCGGTGCATTTTCATCGAACTATCAAACAAGCTTGTGATGCTCATCATCCAGAATATTATCCCGCTTTTAAACGTTGGTGCGATGAATATTTTTATTTAAAACATCGTCAAGAAGCAAGAGGCATTGGCGGTATTTTCTTTGATTATCAAGATGCTAATAGTCCTTTATATTGTGGCCCCGATCCCGATGGTGCTGCTGTTGAATATAGTAATCAAGTAGGACAAGTAACTCGTAATTGGTCAGATTTATTTGCTTTCGTGCAAAGTTGCGGAAATTCTTTCTTACCTGCTTACGTTCCCATTGTAGAAAGAAGACAGGATACTGATTACGGAGACAGAGAAAGAGATTTTCAATTATATCGTCGCGGACGCTATGTAGAGTTTAACTTAGTTTACGATCGCGGTACGATTTTCGGTTTACAAACTAAGGGACGTACTGAATCGATCTTAATGTCTTTACCTCCTTTGGTGCGTTGGGAATATTGCTATCAACCCGAACCGGGAACACCAGAAGCTAAGTTAACAGAAGTGTTTCTTAAGCCTCAAGATTGGGTGAATTTCACGAAGTGGAAGGAAGCCCTGCGGCGGTCTCACGCATCCGAGGAGACCTCGGATGTCGCCACCTTGGCTTGAAAAGCCAGGGTCTCTTCCACAAATTAGACTTTTTCTGGCAAAAAACAAGTAATTTAACCTAAAATTTAAGTTTTATTAGGTATCGCATACTGAATGCTCAAGTTTTTAACTCTTGTAATTTTTCAAGGGTTAATTCTTGCTTTTGTTTCTTATTTATTAGCATATTTGGTTTATTTACCTAAAAATGAAAAAGCGATCGCGCCCTTGTCTGCCCAACAAAAGTATTACTAATAAGGCTAATAAATGCAATGACCAATGGGCAATTACTAACCCCCAAACCAAGCAGGCGATCGTCATAATTGCTGATAAAACTCCGAAGATATCTTGAGATGTACGTAAATATAAAAATATACTAATCGAAGTACTAAGAAATAGCAGTATGAAAAACATAGAGATCGTCGCTTACAACTTATTTTTGTATAAATATTCTGTGGGGCGTTGTTGATTTACAGCCATTTTCAGATGAGTAGACTACTTCAACTCTTAACTATTTGATTCTTGATTTGAGGTACGTAAATAAAAATATACTAAAATAAAAGCGATCGCCAGTAAAATAGTAGCAGCGGCGGCAGCGTAACCGAATTCAAAACGGGAGAATGCTTGTTCGTAAATATAATAAACCAACAGGTTAGTAGAATTTAGAGGGCCGCCTCCTGTAATAACATACACCTGCTCGAAACTGCGTAGGGTAAAAATAGCTGTAGTCAAAACGGCAAAAACGATCGTCGGTTTTAATCCTGGCAAGGTGATATACCAAAATTTCCCCCAATCATTTGCTCCGTCTAATTCGGCAGCTTCGTAACAAGATTGGGGAATGGTTTGTAACCCTGCTAAAAAAACTACCAAGTTAAAACCCAGTTGCTTCCAACTACTTAATAAAATTAAGACTGGCATCGCCCAAACAGTGCTACTCAACCAGGGAATGGGATCGATATCGAAATTCAACAGCCAGTTATTAATCGGTCCTTCGGTTTGAAATAACCAACGGAAACTCAATCCTACTGCAACTAATGAAGTAATGGAAGGAATAAAATAAGCTGTGCGTAAAATACCCCGAAACGCAATAGAGCGATTGAGTAAAGCGGCTAATACTAAAGGAATAGCGATCGCAGGAATAACTGTCCCCACCGTAAAATAAATCGTATTGCCAATTACCTGCCAAAAATCGTTATCGGTAAACAGACGCAGGTAATTACGCCCGCCAATCCACCGCACACCCTCAACGGTAAAGCTACCAGTAGTAAAACTCAGATAGAGTAAATAGGCGATAGGATAGAATAAAAAAACCGTCAATAAAATTAGTGCTGGGGCGAGAAACAGCCAAGCCGTAAAAGTATCCCCATCTAGCCGCGAAGTAAAATGATTGTTCTCAGTCAAAGCAAATTATCTAGTTCTAAGAGTATTAGTTTTGGCTTTAATTTCTAAATAAACTAGCAAGGCATTAATATCAGCAGGGTTGACACCCCCAATTCGAGAAGCTTGACCGATAGTTAGAGGTTTGACTAGATTGAGTTTTTCTCTGGCTTCCATCCTTAAACTGTCTATGGTCAGATAGTCTAGATCTTGGGGTAACTTGCGCTTACCGTGACGGCTGACTTGTTCGATTTGGGTTTCCTGACGCTTGATATAGCCTGAGTATTTGATATCGATTTCTGCCCCTTCAGTTTCGGCGGTAGTTAATTCGGGATTATCTAAACCATAAAATCTTAAATCTCCGTAGTGAAACCCAGGGCGACGTAAAAGATCTGCAAGAGTAATCGAACCTTTGATTTTTTCTTCCCTGGCTTGGGCGATCGCCATACCTACTTGATCTCTTTCTTTAATTCTGGTAATATGCAGTCGTTCTTGTTCGGCGGCAATTTTGGCTTGTTTTTCTACATACAGTTGCCAACGGCGGTCATCAATTAGGCCGATTTCTCTACCCAAAGGAGTCAAGCGGCGATCGGCATTGTCAGAACGTAAAATTAAGCGATATTCCGACCTACTAGTTAACATTCGGTAAGGTTCACGCAAATCTTTAGTACAGAGGTCGTCGATCAGTGTACCGATATAACTCTGTTCCCTAGAAAAGATGACTTCTGGTAGTCCCTTGACAAAACGCACCGCATTAATTCCTGCTACGATCCCCTGAGCGGCAGCTTCTTCATAACCAGTAGTACCGTTGATCTGACCTGCGGCAAATAGCCCCTCGACTTTTTTGGTCATTAGGGTAGGATAACACTGGGTAGCGGGAAGAAAATCGTATTCTACGGCGTAAGCAGGACGTAACATAACACATTTTTCTAATCCAGGGAGCGAGCGCAACATTGCCAACTGTAATTTTTCTGGCAACCCCGTAGAAAAGCCCTGAATATATAGTTCGGGAATATCCCTACCTTCTGGTTCAATAAAGATCTGATGGCTTTCTTTATCGGCAAAACGCACAATCTTATCTTCAATACTAGGACAATAACGTGGTCCTTTGGCATCTACCCAACCGCCATACACAGGAGACAGATGGAGATTATCCCGAATGATTTGATGAGTTTCGGCCGTGGTACGAGTGAGATGGCAATTCATTTGTTCTCTTTCCACCCAAACTTCCGGATCGAAGCTAAACCAGCGTACTTCTTCATCGGGTGGTTGTACCTGCATTTTGCTGTAATCTACCGAACGCTTGTCTACCCTGGCAGGAGTACCGGTTTTTAATCTTGCCGTTTCAAATCCCAAACGTTGGAGGGTGTCTGTTAATCCGGTGGCAGCAAATTCTCCTGCCCGACCGGCTTCCATCGATTTATTACCTACCCAGATTCTCCCGCCCAAAAAAGTTCCGGTAGTCAGAATTACTGCTTGAGCAGCAAAACCAGTACCGAAGTAAGTTTCTACGCCGATCACCTGATCATTCTGGCCCAAAACCAAATCAGTAACCATGCCCTCGCGGATACTCAAATTTTCTTGATTTTCCACGATATTTTTCATGATTGCCGCATATTCCCGCTTATCGGTCTGCGCTCGTAATGCCCAAACCGCAGGCCCTCGAGAAGCATTCAGCACCCGTTTTTGGAGATAAGCGCGATCGCTCATTTTGCCAATTTCTCCCCCCAAAGCATCTACCTCGTGGGTGAGTTGAGATTTAGCAGGTCCGCCCACTGCGGGGTTACAAGGTTGCCAGGCAATTTTATCGAGATTCAAGGTTAACATCAGGGTACGACAACCCAACCTTGCCGCTGCCAAAGCAGCTTCACAACCAGAGTGTCCCCCGCCTACGACAATGATCTCGAAAGCGTCTTGAAAATCTACAGGATAAGATACGGTCATTGCAGTTAAATTACAAAACTTGCCTTTGCTAATTGTAACGCGAATGTTTCTAGGGTTTTTTAACCTCCTAATTCCGACGATCAACATAAATTAAGGCTAAACTGTAAAATGCTCTTAACTAATTCAGTTTATGTCGAACCTGAAACCAGTTCCCAAACCCAATGCAGACATTACTGATTATGAATGGGAAATGACTCCTCCTACTGTCAAGGCGATCGTAGATCGATTACAAAATCTGGTACACCAAAAACAACAAAGCTTAGAAAATTTAGAATTTGAAAACCAGTGGTTGCGGGAACAATTAGGTCTACAATTAGATCGACCCAATCGAATTTACGTTCCTCCTTTGCCAGAGGTTATTTTATGGGGGACAGTAGGTTTAATTTTAACCATTGGTGGTACTTTCGTCCAAGCACATACTATTGCTGCCCCTTGGTTTTGGTTGGGTAAGGGAATAGAAGTTCAAACTTTGGGTGTTAGTTATCAAATCGGTGCAGTGTTACTAACTGCCTGTGTGGGTGGTAAGAATGCTGCCTTATTATCTCAAGTGACTTACTTAATTTTAGGTTTGATGGGATTGCCAATTTTTGATCGCGGTGGCGGTTGGCAATATTTTTTAGAACCTAATTTTGGTTATTTATTGGGTTTTTGTTTGGGTGCTTGGTCTTGCGGCTTTTTAGCTTTTCAAAGTCTGGCCAAATTATCGAGACTAATCGCTAGTTGTGTTATCGGATTAGTGGTAATTCACTTGACGGGAATTTTTTACCTGATAATTTTAGCTTACACTTCTGGTTTAGGTCGGGGAATCGATTCTCTATCTCAAGCAATCTCAATTTATTCTATTCATCCTCTACCCGGACAGTTGGCAGTAGTTTGTGCGGTAAGTTTGATCGCCTTAGTGATGCGAAAAATTGTCTTATCTTGAATTTAGTCAATGGTCGTATTTGATAATGACTATAGTAAACATAAAAAACCGCCTCTAGATGTAAGGCGGCTGGAATAAGCAATCGGAGGGAAACTATAGCTTACATAATTACTAAAGCTTTTTTTGTAACAAAATTAACAAATATCCCTAATTTTTCTGTATTTTCAGACCTACCAAACCCTTAGTTCTGATCTCAATTTCTTTGGTAAAAATTATTAGTTTTTAGATGTTTCGGCGATCGCGCTATACTGATTGAGTAAAGAATTTTGTGGTTCGGCTACTAATTCCGAAATACCGTGGCGTTGTTTGTGCCAATTCCAAGCATGACTCAGGATGCTAAAAATATCTGGATATTGAGGTTGCCAGCCCAAAATTTTTTCAGCCTTTTCTCCACTTCCCACTAACACTGGCGGATCACCAGGACGGCGATCGCATTCGATGGCAGTAATTGGTTGACCTGTTACTTTTCTGGCGGTTTCGACAATCTGTTTGACTGAAAAACCGCTCCCGTTACCTAAATTGAAAATCTCGCTTTCAGATTCTCTTAAGATATATTCCAGTCCTAAAACATGAGCTTGAGCTAGATCGCTGACGTGAATATAGTCTCGCACGCAAGAACCATCTTCTGTAGGATAATCAGTACCAAAAATAGAAACATAATCCCGCTTATTGAGTGCTGTCAGCAATACTAGGGGAATTAAATGAGTTTCAGGGGTGTGATCTTCTCCTAACATCCCGCTTGGGTCTGCACCTGCGGCATTAAAATAACGAAAAATAACTGACTTTAAACCATAGGCGCGATCAAAGTCAGCCAACATTTTTTCCACGATCAATTTACTCATGCCATAAGGATTGATGGGATTTTGTGGGTCTGATTCTAAAATAGGAACACGAGTCGGTATACCATAGGTAGCACAAGTTGAAGAAAAAATAATATTTTTCACCGAAGCTGCCATCATCGCTTTGAGCAGATTTAAAGTTCCGGTGACATTATTCCAATAGTACTTAGCAGGACTCTTGACTGATTCTCCTACATAGGCATAAGCAGCAAAATGAATGACTGCTTCAATGGGGTGAGTTTCAAAAATTCTTTCTAACAAGTCGCGGTCATTAATATCCCCAACGATTAATTTAGCTCTCAAGACATCTTCTACGATTTCCCGATGTCCATACATTAAATTGTCTAAAACAACTACCCTATAGCCTTTTTGTTGCAAGGCTTTAACAGTATGAGAGCCAATATAACCAGCCCCTCCAGTCACCAAAATTGTTTTTGTCATTACTAAATTACTACCTCACTTAGTTGGCATAAGTTGTTGATTGAAATCCTTTCCAGCTTGACCGTAAATATACTTAACTCAAAATGGCGATCAATTAATAAAATTCACGGTTTGACTTTAAATATTTATTTATGACTTATGGATCATCTTGAGTTTTGTCCGTAGATCTATTTACAAAATAACACTTAAAAAAATTAAATTAATAGTTAACCCTGCTTTTCATTTGCATATAAATAAACGGTAACTTTACAAGAACTTTAAATTAGCTTTTTCCCTACTGAGTAAGGTTTAGTGGATTTAAATCACTTGAGTTAGCTTTCGTGGTCTTAATAATATTGCCAAATCATTTTATACATATTATCATTATGTCCGAAACTAATCTACGAGTTTTCTACTAAATAATTTCACGGATATCGCGATTTATGTTTAGTATTAATCAAGTTGGATGAAATTTCGTTTTAGCAGTTTTTATTCAGCCCAACAATGTACGGTGGAAATATAAAGAATGCATAAACCAGTATTAACCATTTTTTATCAATTCAATCCCTGGCGGAGCAGCATAGGCGGTATTCAAACAATTATTCGCTCTTTTATTAAATATGCACCAGATAATTTTGATATTAGATTAGTTGGTACTGGCGACCTTGACTGTCGATTGGGAGTTTGGCAAGAAGCAGAATTTGAAGGAACTAAACTTCAATTTATGCCCATACTTGCTTTAGAAAATGATGATATTAGAACCCTAATTCCCACAACAATTAAATATACGCTGGCTTTAATTGGCAAAGATCTTAGTGCTGATTTTCTTCATTTTCACCGACTAGAGCCGAGTAGTATGGCTTTTGGCTGGAAAGGCGAAAAAACCCTTTTTGTTCATAATGATATCCAAACTCAAATGGATGCTAGCAATAGTAAAGATGCTATTTTGTGGAAAAGATTCCCTAAAATATATTTTGCTTTAGAAAAATATTTACTCCATCAATTCGATCTTACTTATAATTGCCATACAGAATCAGTTAAGTTTTATCAGCAACTTTATCCACAAATATCCGATAAATTCCTCTATTTAAAAAACACTGTAGATAGTGAAATTTTTCAACCACTTAATATTGTCGAACGGGAGCAAAAACGTCAGGGACTAGCAGTAGAATTCAACCTACCTTTAGACACTCGGTTTATTTTATTTGCCGGTCGTCTTCATCCCCAAAAAGATCCATTTTTGTTAGTTCGTTCTTTTGCCAATTTACACCACTTTAATATTCATTTGTTAATTGCTGGTAAAGGAGAATTGGCTGACGAGTTACAAGCCGAAATTGATTTGTTGGGTTTAACTGACAGGGTAACTATGTTAGGGCCAGTAGAACAAAGAAGATTGGCTGCTTTACATCATGCTAGTAGTATTTTTGTTTTAAGTAGTGTTTATGAAGGTTTACCGGTAGCAGTCTTAGAAGCTCTTTGTTCTGGTACTCCCGTAGTTACTACCAACTGTGGTGAAACTCCTAATTTTTTAACCAAAGACAGTGGTATTGTCTGTCAGGAAAGAAGTGTGTCGGCTATGAGTGCAGCTTTAGCCACCGTATTACTCAATCCGCAACAATACCCTCCTGATGCTTGTACTCGTACTGCTAGCCCTTATAAGGCTTGCAATGTAGTTAATGGTGTTTATGAATCGATGTGGCAACGCTGGCAACAAAGACAACATAACTAAAGCTATCTCTTAAAGTTACTTGTCTAACACATTTTATTTTTTATCAATCTCGAAATCTAATTCTATGAAGATTGCTGTTATTGGAGCAAAAGGAATTCCCGTAAAACAAGGAGGAATTGAACGCTATTGTCAAGAGTTTTACCCCCGAATTGTCAAAAGCGGTCATCAGGTAGATTTGTTTGCCAGACCTAGCTATACTGACCAACCTTGGTTTTCTAGCTATCAATATCAAGGAGTTAGAGTAATTTCTCTACCTTCTTTACCCATTAGAGGACTTGATGCCGTTTTCAGTTCGGCATTTGGAGTTATTTATGCAGTTTTTAATAATTATGATCTAGTTCACTTTCACGCTTTAGGACCTGCTTTATTTAGTTGGATTCCCAAGTTATTTTCTTCAGCTAGAGTTATCGTTACCTGTCAGGGACTAGATTGGCAAAGAGCTAAATGGGGTAAGTTTTCTAGCTGGTTGATTCGTTTGGGAGAAAGAAATGCAGTTAAATATGCCGATGAAATTGTAGTAGTTTCCAAAGCTCTAGAAACTTATTTCCGACAAACCTATGGCATTGATACTAAATACATTCCCAATGGTCCAGGCAATTATGCCCAATCCGACCCCAATTTAAGGTATGGCAAATCTTTAGGCTTAGAAACAGGACGCTATATTCTTTATTTGGGAAGACTAGTACCAGAAAAACGACCAGAGTTATTAATTAAAGCCTTTAAAAAATTACAACCAGAAGGTTGGAAACTAGTTTTAGCAGGAGGTATTAGTGATACCGCTAAATATACCGCAGAACTATTAGAAATATCGCAACAAAGCGATCGCATTATTTTTACTAATGAAATTAAAGGGAGCAAATTAGCTGAAATAGTCAGAGGTGCGGGACTATTCGTGCTACCTTCAGATTTAGAAGGATTACCTCTAGTAATGCTAGAAGCTATGAAAGAAGGAATTCCAGTTTTAGCAAGTGATATCCCCCCCCACCAACAATTAATCGGTAAAGACCGTGGCTTATTGTTTAAAGCGGGTCAATTAGACTCTTTGATAGCAAGCTTAACCATGGCTTTGGCTGAACCTTCAGAATTACAACTGATGGCTCAAAAAGCGCAAAAGTATGTTCAAACTTACTACGGTTGGGACAAAATTGTCTACGACCATCTTAATTTGTATACTCAGATCGTGCCATCTCTTACCATGAAAAAACAACAGTCTTAAACAGTTTAGTAACTCTGACTTTATCATCTCTTTTTAATCGCTTTTCTCTAACTTTTCCTAGCGAACTATAAAATTTTGGTATCTTACAAATTTAACTGTTAATTCTTTTAGAACCGTATAAATCATGAATCAAAGACAAGGAGTGTTATCTTCTTTAGCCTTATCTTTACAGCGAAGAAGTTTACCTGCTGCCGCTACGTTTACATCTGTAATTTTGGGAGCAGTATTATATCTTATATTTGCACCACGCCAATATTCCGGTCTGGTGCGATTGATTTTAGATGACAAACAAGCCAGTGTTTCTCAAATAGGTCAAGAGCTAACTAGAGTTTCCAACTATGTTCCTGGAGCATACAGTCCTCTAGCAGACCGTGCCGAATTAATTAAATCCAGGCAAATTTTAGAGCGTGCCATATCTCTAGTTTATGGTAACAATCCCAATCCTGAAGAAGTTCCCAGTCTCAAGGAATTGCGCCAAAAGATCAAAATTAAACTTATTCCTGCTACCAATATCTTAGAAGTAGAATACGAACATGAAGATCCCGAAATAGCGGCCAAATTCGTTAATGCTCTAGCTGAGGCGACAATCGAAAAAAACAAGCAAGACATTAGGGTTGAAGCTAAATCTTTAAAAGAATTTTTAGAATATGAGGTCGCCAGACAAGAGGAAAAAGCTACCAAGGCTGAAGCTTTAGAAAATCGTTATCGGGAACAAAATCGACTGGTTTCTCTCGATAGCCAAACTGATAATTTAGTTAATAGTATTGATAATCTGGAAAATCAAGAAGCTACTTTACAGGCACAGATCCGAGAAAATCAAGCTCGAATTAATCGACTACAACAACTTGTTAGTATCGATAGTGCCGAAAACGCCTATGTAGGGAGTAGAGTGGGACAGGATCGAGAATTACAGCAACTGCGGACACAATTAGAAACCTTAGAGTCACAATTAGCCAGTTCTCGTTCTTATTTAACCGATAACAATCCCATGTTAATCGCCCTGGAAGAAGAGCGAGATGAAGTAGCCAGACTGTATGAACAGAAATTAGGTCGGGTTGCAGGTAATGGCGGGACGGTATTACCTAACACGGTTGCCGATGACCAATTATCTCAAGATTCCATCGCTCAGTTAGTAACTTCCAAAACCGAACTTGCTTCCCTACAAGCCAAACTCGATTCAATTGAACAAGAAAGAATCAGATTACAGCGACGCTTAGAAGTCTTGCCGGGTAAGGTTCAGCCTCTGACAGAATTGATGAGAAACACTGAAACTACTAAAGAATCCTTGCAATTTTTACAGCGTAAACTAGAAGAAGCGCGAATTGCTGAAGCACAGTTGTTTAGTGACCTGAAAATTGTTGAGCGGTCTGAAATAGCAGCAAACCCCAGTTCACCCAATGTTCCTATGGTCATCGCGATCGCTTCTTTGGCAGCTAGTGTTTTATCTTTTGGTTTGGTAGTAATTTTGGAATCTTTAGACAATACTGTGGGGGATATCGAAGAACTCGAAGAGAGATTGCAATTACCGCTGTTGGGCGCACCACCGATCTTACCCCCTGAAGCAGTTAGTTTAGAATATTCCGATCACTTTGTCTACGATGTCAAATTAGTTGAACCCTATCGGGCGTTTTTAAGAAATTTAGAAGCTTGTACTCAAGAAAAGCTCAATGTTTTGACCATTAGTAGTAGTATTCCTGGAGAAGGTAAATCTGTAGTAGCTTCTCACCTGGCAGTAGTATCGGCAATTTTATCCCGACGTACTTTGCTGATAGATGCGGATTTACGTCGTCCTCAACAGCACAATTTATTCAATGTGGAAATACAACCAGGTTTGAGTGATGTTATTGAAGATTACGCCAACGTAAGAGACGCAATTCGACCCACAAAAACTAAAAATCTTTCCCTGCTAACTTGCGGAAAACTACCTAACTTGCCTTCCATTGTTCTCGATTCTCCCAAAATGAAAGACATCTTAGCATTGTTAGCTGAAGAATACGATTTTATTATTATCGATACTCCTCCTGTAACTAGCTGTGCTGATGCCCATACCTTAGCCCAACAGAGTGATGCAATGGTTATGGTCACTCGTCCCAATTTAACCCCGAAAGATGTTTTAGCCAGAACGATCTCGGAATTAAAACGTAATGGAATACCTGTCTTGGGTTTTGTCACTAATGGCAATACTCCAGGAATGAATAAATACTACAATTATGGTTACGAAAGCTATCAATCTTTAAAAACCCCGATGTTGTTGGCTCCAGCAGAAAACCAGGGTAAGGGAGTAAGTTAATTGTGAATATAAATGAGGTTTTTACCAAATTAAGCACCAGTCCTTTCACATCATCTTCTCGTTTATCGTGGTGGGGTGGAATTATTGGCGTGATTGTCGGCTTAATTTCAGGAGTTTTAGCTGGTTTTCAACCTCTAATTTTATGCCTGCTAGTTGTCACCACTGCTATTTTATTTAGTTTTTTTACCCACTTTGAGCAAACAGTTTTAGGATTGCTAGTTTTACGTAGTTCTCTCGACATTTTCAGTGATTGGCAGATTCCTGCGGTGTTTGCCATTGCTTTAGACTGTTTGACGTTAATTTACATTGCTATCTTGTTATTAACCCATCAAAAAATTCGGACTGATTGGTTTTGGTGGTTTTTGGCAATTTGGGTGGTTATTCAGGGCTTATGGGTCATTATCTTACCCCTGGGTGGATTGGGATTGGGAGGCTCTTTTACCCTCGATGCTATTCGCGAATGGGTTCGTATTTTTTCTTGGTTAATGGTCTATCTACTGGTCATGCAACT
This sequence comes from Pleurocapsa sp., assembly GCA_050330335.1. GTDB lineage: Bacteria > Cyanobacteriota > Cyanobacteriia > Cyanobacteriales > Xenococcaceae > Waterburya. Next base: position 13,122 of record JBHJNX010000102.1, read on the forward strand.
ACAGGATAAGATGTCTCCTGAAAAAATAATTAAAATATTATTTTTGTCTTTGATTATACCTTTAGTTTTGGCATTGATGCAGTTAGTAATTCCAGGAGCATTACCAGAAATCTTGTCAGCTACATCAGTACGTTCAGTTGAAAGTAGCATGGCAGTTTCTCGTGTTAGAGGCACTTTGGGTCATTCTAATACATTTACTACTTTTCTGTTATTTTTTATCAGCTTGACTATTTGGCAATTAGAACAGAATAAACGAAAAACTTTCTGGTTATGTTTATTAGGAATCTTGGCTTTTTTCTTTGCCAGTGCTAAAGCTTTATTTGGCTTAATTGCTTTAGTAATTTTGGTTTTTGTTTTAATAATTCCCCGCTTAAATTTTATTAATTTAATCGGTGGTACTTTATTATTATTGTTAATTTTGGGATTTTTTATAAGTTCAGATTTCGGTCAAGAACGCCTTGGTTCTTTAACTGGAACTCCCCTATTAAACCCAGATATCGATCTTTGGAAAGCAATTTTATTATCTAGAGGTGATGGCAATAGTTTTAATTGGCGGCTGGCTGAATGGCAGTATTTATGGGAGAAGTGGAAACTATTTCCTTGGTGGGGATACGGTTTGGGACTCAGCCCCTATGTCAGTGACAGTTCCCTATTACCACATAACGACTATCTTCGGGCTTTAGTAGAAGGTGGTATTATTGGGTTCTTTAGTTTTTTAAGTTTATTTCTCGTACAAGGTTTACGCTTATATGAGTTGTTTAAAAGTAGTTCTCGACGACAAAAAAATCTGTGTTTTATTATGTTGGCACTTCTGATTGCTCTAGCCGTTGGCATGATTACTGAAAATATTTGGAGTCATACTACTCTCTTCTTTTATTGGTATACCGTATTGGCAATTTTGGGATGGAATTGGCCTAAAGAAAAAAATACTAATTACAGTCAACAAAGTAAGTTTTCTAATTCAATAGAATTAAATTAATCAAAAAACAAAAGATAACTTATTTTTAGTATTAAAAACATAGTAATTGAGGAGGTGAATAATTGTATAGAATTGTTTTAATTCATCCGAGTGCTGGAGTTAATTGGAGTGGCGGTACAGAAAATTTTGCTATCGAACTTTCCCATTATTTAAGTTCTTATTTTGAAGTGGAATTATTAGGAGGAAGTTCCCGCTGTCCTAACTATTATCCTGCGGGGGGGATTCCCCGAACTTATGCACGAGATTTAGTTAACCTACCAATTATTAAACCCCTGCTTGCTTCAATCAGCACTCATCCTGATATAGTCGTCGAACATTTAACCAGCTTTCTACCTTGCACTCTGAGGCTATTGGGCAAACCAGCCGATTTAGTGTTTCCCTGTAATGATTATGGTGGTTTGGCGGTAGCAGCCTTAGTCAGGCATTTTATCGGTACGCCCATTTTGTTTAAAGCGGCTACCGGGTTGACAGGACAAGGAAAAGCTCTCAATCGATGTCTACGTTTTAAACCAGATCGTATAGTAGTTTTTTCTCAAACCATGAAAGATTTTGTCAGCGATCGCTTGACTTCAGAGGCTACCAGGATCATTCCCAATGGTGTAGATGTCAAACTCTTTTCTCCAGAAGGAGCATCCTATGACTTTGGGTTAAATCATCCCTTAGTCTTGTGTGTGGCTTCTCTCAATCGCAGAGATCACAAACGAGTAGAATTAGCTATTAGAGCCATTGCCAAACTCCCCGATGCCAGTTTGTTAGTTTGCGGCGATGGCCCCGATCGCGATTATTTTCAAAGTTTGGGGGATGAATTACTGGGAGAAAGACGATTTGCCATTAAAACTTTTCCCTTTAAAGAAATGCCAGCCGTCTATCGCAGTGCGGATTTATTTACCCTGCCTTCTTTAGATGAACCTTTCGGACAGGCATACATTCAAGCTATGGCTTGTGGCTTGGCAACGGTAGCTACTGATGATGAAATGCGTCGGAATATTGTGGGGAATGCTGGTATTTTATGCGATGTCACAGATTTAGATGCTTATAGTAAAGCGATCGCCAGTGCCTTGAGTCAAGATTGGCGCGATCGCACTCAAGCTAATGTGGTGCGTTTTAGTTGGGATACTATTGCTAAACAATATCGGGATTTAATTTTACAGACAATCGAAGAATCAAAGCCAAAATATCGTTCTTCAGAATCTACTAAGGCTTCTATTGTGTAATATGTTTAGAAATTATCATCAAATACTTTCAGGTTTGCTAACAATTTTAAGCAAGATTGCTGCTTTACCTTATGCATTGTGTTATTTTTTCAACTATTTATGTATTAAAGTAAAAATTTTCATCGTAAATTATTTAGAAATTATTAGTAATCAAGTTTTCCAAAAACCGACAAATTCCATTGAGAAACTACATTTAAAATTGTTAATTAAAATATTTTTTTCAGTTACTTTATTTTTGAGACAAAAGTTAACCTTATGTCCTCCTTAATAAATAAAAAATAATTAGTATTTCAAGATAAAATACATTATAAAACAAAGCAAATTTACTGAAAAAACTCGTAAGTTTTTAACAATTATTTTCTTATTTATTTGTTGAATGATTATTAACAAATTTCAAAAATTTACGTCAGGTCGTTTTATTCGCAATGTCGGTTGGCTGGGAATGTCGGAATTGGGTAATCGTATATTCCGCTTGGGAACTACGGTTACTCTAGCCAGAATGTTTTCTCCTGACGAATACGGTTTGATGGCAGTTATTTATACTACCTTTGAATTTGCTCTGGTGTTTTTGCTCAATTCTGGGTTCAGTGCTGTCATTATTCAAAGTAAAGAGAAAGATTTAAAAGTTATTTGTAACACTGCATTTTGGCTGAACTTATTTTTGTGTACTGCAATTACTATCGGTCAATGTATCGCTTCTTTTTTCATCGCAGATTTTTACGAAAGTGATCGCTTAATTTTACCTTTATGTTTGAGTTCTCTAGTTTATCTAACTTATCCTTTTATTGTCATCAATCAAGCTTTGATTTCTCGGCGCAATCAACTAAAAGTTGTGGCAATGTGTCGCTTGTGTCAATCAATTATCGGTAATTTAATTACTATTGTTTTAGTTTTATCTGGAATGAGTATTTGGGCGATCGTCTGGGCGATGATTTTATCTAATCCCGTTTGGATTATCATCAGTTGGATTTATGATAGTTGGCGACCACCTCACCCCAAATCTTTTAACCTGCAAGAATGGCGGAAAATTGTCGGTTTCAGCAGCAGTATTTTTGGCGTAGAATTATTGACTAAATTACGCTCTAATTTAGACTATTTAATCGTTGGTAAATTCGTAAGTGTTACGGCTTTAGGATTATATTATTTTGCTTTTAATGCAGGTATTGGCATCAGTACCAACGTAATTAAATCTTTTAGTAATGCTTTCTATCCCCATATCTGTGAAGTTAAAGGCGACCCTAGAAAACTGAAAACTAGATATCTCGATAGTTTAAAGAAACTGATGATGGTCATCGTGCCATTTGTCACTTTACAATCTAGTTTAGCTCCTATATACGTACCGATTGTGTTTGGAGAACAATGGAAACAAGCCATTCCGATTTTGATTGTTATCTGTCTGTCGGCAATTCCTTTTTCTTTGTCATTTTTTACCGATGGCTTAATGAATGCTGTTGGCCAACCCAAAATCAACCTGTATTTTAATTTAATTTATACTATAGTCTTCGCTCTAGCAATTTTAGCCGTAGTTATCTTAGTTGAAGAAAATGTTATTTTTTGGGTAGCGGTTACTGTTTTAATCTGTCACTGCGTTTTGGCTTCGAGCTTTGCTATTTGGTCATATAGATATGTTTTTTTGAAAAAATCTAGATTCCTATTTTAACCTCAGTTCTGGTTAAGCAGGTTTATTGGTGTTAATTACTAATTCTGCTAATTCAATAAACCCTGATGCCTCTGAAGCTTGAGTTACATATACAGGTAAATGTTGCAAGCGATCGCGGTAGTCTAAAATATTGGCAACTCCTACAGAAAAGGGAAATTTTGGCTGAAATAAAGATTCATCGTTGGGACTGTCACCAAGAGTAATAATTTGTTCTAATTTTAAGTGGGGATAATATCGCTGAAGGATTAGCTCTAGAGCGATCGCTTTATCTTGAGTTGGCGGTTTAATATGACACTGTACCGTACTGTAGGTAAACCCCCAACCTTCGGCGCGACAAATACGATCTATCTGTTGTAATTCGTCTTGGTTTAAATCTCGAACGTCAAATGTCCAATCTGTAATGCGAAAACAGTTGTCTTGAGATTCTTGAATTTGAGGAAATTTGTTTTGTAGTAACTGAAAGGTTGAGCGTAATTTTTGTCGATGTGCTTCGATATTAGCTATTGGAGTTAAAATTTGAGGTTTTGCACCGTTACTCCAAAATAATAATCCACCATTTTCGGCGATCGCACCAACGAGAGGCAAATATGTAGCGATCGCGCTTACCCAACCAGCGGATCTTCCCGTAACGATCAACACTTGAATATTACTTTGTTTTAACCGTTCCAAAACCCGAATTAGACCGCTACTAAATTTATCATCTAAAGTCAGAGTACCATCTAAATCTGTGGCTAACAGGCGAATATCTCCCAAACGATTATCGGTAATTGCTTTTAAGATTGGTTTACTCACCATTGTGTTCGATTAATTCTAAATTAAATATTTCAGCAAAAGCTTGAGCCAGATCGATCCTAACGCGATCGACGGTAATATCTGGTATAAACTGAGCCAAACTACCGACTGGTTTATCTTCAAGGCCACAGGGAACAATTTTAGCAAATCCACTCAAATCGGGACAGACGTTGATGGCAAAACCATGCATAGTTATCCAACGACGTACTTTAATTCCAATGGCGGCTATTTTTTTACCTTCTAGCCATACTCCAGTCAATCCAGGCAGACGATAAGCTGGCATTCCATAGTACTTGATCACGCGGATAATTACTGCTTCTAACTGCCGCAAATACCAATGTAGATCCTGTTGATAATAGCGCAAGTTGAGAATGGGATACCCTACTAATTGATTGGGACAATGATAGGTTACTTCCCCTCCCCTTTCGATACGGTGTAATTCGACATCTGTTTGTTGGGGGTCAAATTTGAGAAAATCTGTGGTAGAACCTGTACCTAAAGTATAAACTGGCGGATGCTCTAATAAAATTAAAACGTCGTCGAGATCGGGGTTATTAATTCTTTCTCTAACTAGCGATCGTTGATACAACCAAGCATCAAGATAATCAACTAATCCTCGATTTTCTAAAATGCAAGTTCTTTTATTGTTTATCATTAACCCAAAAATGTAATTTTTATAGTTATTTTGAACAAATGTCAACCAATGTAACAGAAAATAAAAAGAAACTAAAAAAAAGATGTTTTCAAGAATACAAATGTTAGTCTATAAGTATCAACTAAAGGAATAAAAATATTCTTTGAGGTAATTGCAAGAGACGATAAAGCTGCAATCTGTTCAAATTATTTAAATATCCAAAACAGCAATAAGTCAAAAAAAATAAAAGTCAACTGTTTCCTAATAAATTAGATTTAAGTAATAACTACTTGAGCAATTGGCGTTGTTTGACCAATAGAAACTATCTTTTACCAGACAATTATCAAAGATTAAATATTGGTGACAGCAGGGCATAGTCAAAAATTGCCAATTAGGTGTTGGCTTGTCGCCTGCTGCCTGTAGTTATAAATTACTTAGTTGACTAAAAGAAGACTTGATCGGTTCTTGCTACCAATGAAATAGGAGACATTTTACTCTCTTTTAGTTAGCTGTATAACCCGAAAATATGGAGTACTGAGTATGAAGCTTTTGATCCAAGGTAATAATATTGCGGTAACAGAATCCATTCATGATTATGTCGAGCAAAAACTAGAAAAAGCAGTCAGACATTTTCAGAATTTTACCAGCAAAGTAGACGTTCATTTGTCTGTAGCTCGCAATTCTCGGATCGAAGCTAAACATAAAGCAGAGGTAACAGTATATGCTAATGGCACGATAATTCGAGCGCAAGAGGGTAGTGAAAATCTGTATGCCAGCATCGATATGGTTGCAGACAAAATTGCCCGCCAACTGCGCAAATATAAAGAAAAAAATCTATCTAAAAAGGTACACACTCCCGTAAAAGCCACAGCGTTATTAGAAGAAGAGGCAGTGGAGGATAGTTTAATAGGCGATCGCGCTCCTGAATTACCTAAAGAAATAGTGCGCAGCAAGTACTTTGCCATGCCACCGATGACAGTTCAAGACGCTCTAGAACATTTACAGTTAGTAGACCACGACTTTTATATGTTCCGCAATAGCGAAACTAATGAAATCAACGTTATCTACATTCGCAACCATGGCGGTTATGGAGTAATTCAACCCCGTGCCAATGGTAATGAAAGTAACGGCAACGGTCATCATTAGTCAGTTGTAGGGGCAGTTCGCGCTTCGGTGAAGGGGAGGGGGCGGTTGCGGAATCGAATTCCGGAGGGGCTGAGTCTGCCGTCCCACGGCAGACCTTGTAAGCCCCGTCAATTTTAGACCCCCGTTACGAAGTCACTGCCCTTAAAGTAATCAGTAACCAATGCTCGATCAGATATTAGACAGAACTTCTTTAGCTGCTGCTATAGTTTTCTCAATATCTTCATCAGTGTGAGCTAGGGATGTAAATCCGGCTTCAAACTGAGAGGGAGCAAGATAAATGCCTTTTTCTAACATACCCCGATGAAAGCGGGCGAATTTGTTCAGGTCAGATTTTTTGGCATCATCGTAATTATGCACTGGCTCTCCTGTAAAGAACATCCCGAACATCGCGCTAAGACTCCCCCCAGTAACTTCGTGTCCGGCTTCTTTAGCAGCGTTTAATAAACCATCAGCTAGCTTTTCGGTAATTTTTGCTAGTTGTTCGTATGTACCGGGTTTGCGGAGCAATTCTAGGGTTTTAATGCCGGCAGTCATTGCCAGGGGATTGCCAGAGAGAGTTCCTGCTTGATACATCGGGCCTGCTGGTGCAACCATCGACATGATATCGGCACGTCCGCCATAAGCACCTACAGGTAAACCACCGCCGATTACTTTACCCAGAGTAGTCAAATCGGGAGTTACACCAAATTTCTCTTGCGCTCCACCATAGGCGATGCGAAATCCAGTCATTACTTCATCAAAAATCAATAACGCGCCATTATCTTTAGTAATTTCGCGCAAACCTTCGAGAAAGCCAGCATCGGGAATAATAAAGCCAGAATTACCCACAACTGGTTCTAAAATAACTCCAGCAATTTGGTCGGGATTTTCGGCAAATAGTTTTTTGACGGCTTCTAAATCGTTGTAAGGCGCAGTTAAAGTGTTATTTGTAGCAGATTTAGGAACTCCTGGAGAATCTGGCAATCCCAGAGTAGCAACGCCAGAGCCAGCTTTAACCAAAAACATATCGGCATGACCGTGATAGCAGCCTTCAAACTTAACGATTTTATCTCTACCAGTAAAAGCCCGCATCAGACGCAACACCGACATACAAGCTTCTGTTCCCGAATTGACAAAACGAACGATGTCGATACTGGGAACGGCTTCAATCACCATTTCTGCCAGAATATTTTCTAGTACGCAAGGTGCGCCGAAACTAGTACCTTTATCTAAAGCTTCGTGTAAAGCCTCGATTACGTGAGGATGAGCGTGACCGCAAATTGCCGGACCCCAAGTACCAACATAATCAATATACTGATTGCCATCTACATCCCAAATATAAGCACCTTTAACGCGATCAAAGACAATCGGTTGTCCGCCGACAGATTTGAAAGCACGAACAGGGGAACTAACACCACCAGGCATTAGTTTTTGAGCGGCAGTAAAAATTTCTTCTGATTTAGTAGTTTTAAAGGAAGTTGTAGTAACCAAATATTTTCTCCTTTAATTAAGGTGTAAGGTGTGCAAGTATTTTAAGTTTAAAGACCAAATAATAAGGCAGATTTTTTATTATCCTATGGCAGGTTAACTTTAGGTAATCTATGTCTACAAAGTTTAAAGTTCTCTTTTAACTATCGCGATCGCATCTTGAGGATTATCGGCAATAAATAACCTATATGAGGCTAAATTAAGAAAAAAAGCCTGGCTTTGGCTATTTGGTGCAAGCAGGATTGCTTTTTTGCCATTTTTTAAAGCTAGAGCTACTTCAGAAGCCGTTCCCAATCCCATGCCGCAGGCAATAATTATATCGGAAGATAGAACATTAATATTATTTCGAGCATTACCCAGATCTGTAAAGATCGCAATATCTACTGCCGAAGAAACATTGCTAGGAGTTCTGTCTGGTAAAATTCCCACCGTCAGACCATTAGCGGCTTTTGCTCCCTGGTTGGCCGCTTCCATTACCCCGACGTTTCTGCCTCCGGTGAGTAATATCCAGTCATTTTCGGCAATTAATTTGCCCAACTGATAGCCATAATCCATTTCTTGAGTTGTGGCGTTTTCTCCCACCCCCATAACACCGATAATAGTTTTTCTGGTCATTGGTTATTGGTTATTGGTTATTGGTTATTGGTCAAAATAAGAAATGAGGTAGCAAGTAGCAAGGAACTAATAACTAATAACTGTTTACTGTTTACTGAGTGACGCGATCGCCTGAGTTAGTCCTTCCAGGGTGTATTCTTGTGCCTCAAGATCTACTCTACTTAATAGTTCTATACAAGTTTTTGAGGTTTGAGGCCCGATTGAAGCAATAGTAATATTTTCTAGTAAAGCATCCAGCGATCGCCCTGGTGGTAATTGGGATTTAACTAAGTGAGTGAAATTGGTTACTGTTTTGGAACTGGCAAAAGTAATCATATCGATTTGCTGTTGTTGTAAAGCTTGCCAAGCTTGTGGTGTTATGGTTTCAGGGCATTTTGATTGATAGGCGGCGACTTCTGCTACTTCTGCACCTTTTGCGGTTAATTCCTTCACTAAAATATCTCTACCGCCAGTTTCGACACGGGGGAAAAGGATTTTTTGACCATTTAAAGCTTCGGGGAAGTTATCTATTAGAGAATCTGCCACAAAATTGGGAGGGATAAAATCTGGTTTTAAGTGTTTCTGTTGCAACACATCTGCCGTTTTTTTGCCTACTACGGCAATTTTAATTCCCGATAAACTGCGGGTACCATAACCCAAGGTGGTAAGGCGTTCCAAAAAGTAATTAACTCCATTAGCAGAAGTCAGAATCAACCAATTAAATTCGCCAATCTTAGCGATCGCTTTATCTAAATCCTGCCAGCTAGAGGGGGGAGTGATAACTAAGGCTGGCATCTCAATTACGGTTGCCCCCTGTTGTTGTAGTAAATCGGTAAATTTACTAGATTGTTGGGCAGCGCGAGTGACTAAAATGGTTTTTCCTGTTAGAGGTGGCATAAGAGATAGAGATTTAGCAGTTCTGTGGCGATCGCCATACTGGGCAACCTGACCGATAACAATTACTGCGGGAGAAAGAGTTATTCCCTTAGTTTTATCTACTATATCGGTTAAAGTTCCCCGAAATATTTCTTGTTTGGTGCGGCTACAGTTACGAATAATGGCGATGGGTTCAAGTTGCGATCGCCCGTTAGCAATTAAGCGGCGGATTATCTCTGGTAAAGCACGTCCTCCCATTAAAATTACTAAAGTATCGATTTTCGATAGAGCATTCCAGTCTAATTGTTCTGGTTGATGACCGCTAACTACGGCAAAACAACTGCTGAAATTTTTATCGGTTAGAGGAATACCTGCCAAGAGGGGTGCAGCTAAGGCCGAGGAAATACCAGGAACTAATTCATATGGACAACCTGCGGTAGTTAATGCCTCTATTTCTGGCATGGCGCGACCGAAAATTAACGGATCGCCACTTTTGAGTCTGACTACTCGTTTTCCCTGTAAACAGTAAGCTACTAATAGTCGATTGATGCTAGCTTGAGGGGTGCTGGTTTGGCCGCCTCTTTTACCCACGTCGATTTTTAAACAGTTAGGAGGGACTAAATCTAATAATTGAGGGGCGATTAGGGCATCGTAAATCAGAATTTCTGCTTCAGTAAGTAACTGTTTTCCTCTTAGAGTTAAATAGGCTAGGTTTCCTGGTCCTGCACCGACTAAGTAAACTTTGCCATTATTATTTATAAATATCAAGATAGTTAAATTTAAGCAGAAAGTAAGAAAAATACAGGGTTTGTGTTTTGATTTTATCAGGGTAATCGCATTAAACACAATGAAGAAAAAGTGCGAGAATGTAGATTTCCAAGCACATGACAAAAGAGTCTCTAATTGGCAGTATCCCAGATAAAAGAGTTGTAACCAGAAGTTCTCATAAACTAGTAGACATAATAGCGATCACGCCAGCGAAGCTGTCCGCGATTTTCGGAACACCTCTCTTCTGTCAGAGTGGGTTCAAACCTTTCTCTAACAGTTGGGTAGCTATTCATCCAGATCCTAAAGGAGTAATTCAGTTTGTAGGTAGCTTTTTTATTGATATATGAGTCAGAAATTTATCCACCATAAACAAAATTAGCAAAGCTCAATTCATTGATCTTATTCCATTCAAACACTGTAGAACGAAATTGATTCCATTGTTCGTAGACTTTTTTAAAAGCTGGGTTTTGATTGGCATTTTGTTGATAGAGATCGAAAGTTACTGTTTGTGCTGCTTGTAGTATCTCTGGTGAATAAGCAGTTAATTTAGTACCATTATTAATTAAACTAGTTAATGCCTCGCGGTTTAAAGTATCGTATTTAGACAGCATATTTAAATTAGCTTCCATAGCGGCGGTTTTAAAAATTTCCTGATATTCTACAGGCAGTTTATCCCATTGAGCTTGATTAACTTGTACTTCTAAAGTCGGACCTGGCTCCCACCAACCAGGATAATAATAATAAGGAGCAGCCTTGTTTAAACCAAGTTTGAGGTCATCATGAGGACCTACCCATTCAGCCGCATCGATCGCGCCACGGTCTAAAGCTAAATAAATCTCTCCTCCTGGTAATACTTGAACGTTAACCCCCAAACGAGACATTACTTCACCCCCTAAACCTGGGATTCGCATTTTTAAACCTTGCAAATCTTGTAGGGAGCGAACTTCTTTTTTGAACCAGCCTCCCATTTGTCCTCCAGTATTACCCGCAGGAAAATTAATAATATTAAAATCACTATAGAGTTCGTGCATTAATTCCAAACCACCACCGTGATAGTACCAGGCGTTTTGCTGTTGAGCGTTGAGTCCGAAAGGCACGCTAGTACCAAAAGCTAGGGCGGAATTTTTACCTACATAATAATAACTGGCTGTATGTCCGCATTGTACTGTACCATTTTGAACGGCATCTAAAACTTCTAAAGCGGGTACTATTTCTCCTGCGGCAAAAGGTTCGAGAGTAAAACGTCCTCCCGTCATCGCCGCAACGCGATCGCAAATTGTTTGCGCCCCACCAAAGATTGTATCGAGAGATTTGGGCCAACTAGTTACCATTTGCCACCGCACATTAGGTAAGCTATTAGCCTGAACACTAGGACTATTATTAGTTTGTTGGCAAGCTACTAAAGTAACACCACTAGAACCAGCGATCGCTAAATGATTGAGTAGTTTACGACGTTTCATATAAGTTTTTTCAAGACCGAGATTGATTTGAGGGTCAATCTTATCAAAGAAATACCCAAACCTTGGGAATTATTAAATTATTGATATCTAATTGTCGCAACTAACTCTACTTACTTTAATTTAAAAGTTATCTGGCAATAAACCTTTTTTTGCCAACCACTGACGATTGTACAGACGAGATTGATATCTTGCCCCACCATCGCAAAGTACGGTAACGATCGTATGACCAGGGCCCATTTGTTTGGCTAAAGCGATCGCTGCACCCACATTGATCCCCACTGAACCTCCCATAAATAAACCTTCTTGGTGTAATAACTGATAAACTACCCGAATACATTCGGTGTCATCGATTTGAATCCCATCATCAATGGGGACATTCTGCATATTAGCGGTGATCCGACTGTTGCCAATTCCTTCGGTAATGGATTTGCCTTCGGGGTTAATTTCTCCTGTTTTGATATAACTATACAGACCGCTACCCATAGGGTCTGCTACTACACAGCGAATATTAGGATTTTTTTCTTTAAGATATAAAGCTACTCCTGCATAAGTTCCACCTGTACCAGTAGCAGCTACCCAGGCATCAACCGTGCCATCAGTTTGCGACCAAATTTCCGCCCCTGTAGTTTCATAATGTGCTTGACGATTGGCTAAATTATCAAATTGATTTGCCCAAACTGCATTATCTATCTCCTCTGCCAAACGTCCTGACACTTTAACGTAGTTATTAGGGTCTTTATAAGGTACTGCCGGTACTAAACGTACCTCCGCCCCCAAAGTTCTAAGAGTGTCAATTTTTTCTTGAGATTGAGTTTCGGGAATTACGATTAAACATTTATAACCTTTGGCGTTGCAAATATGCGCCAAGCCAATTCCCGTATTACCAGCCGTACCTTCGACTACCGTACCCCCTGGTTTGAGCAGTCCTTTGGCTTCTGCATCTTCAATAATATACAGTGCAGCCCGGTCTTTTACCGAACCACCAGGATTCAAGAACTCGGCTTTACCCAAAATTTCACAGCCCGTTTCTTCGCTAAAACTATTGAGGCGAATTAGTGGCGTATTACCGACTGTGCCGACAAAACCGTTTTTGATCTCCATATCAATTAAATCATTCCTTAATGTTTGATGCTTTCCTAATTCATAAAATAGCAGTTTGGGTAACTCCAGACAAAATAAGTCATCAGTCATCATTTACCATTTACTGTTCAGTAATTTGGCGGTAACCATTGTTACAAAACATTGACATTAGCTTTGGTACTTTGATAGGAGAAAGATTTTCTACGGTATACATATATATATAAATGAGGCTCACGTGGGTTCGGTTTATATTTCTATAGTTGAGGGTAATCCTCACTTGCGTTCTCTTTTAGGCTGGCATTTGCAACAATCTGGCTACACAGTTAGGCAGTCAGCAAGTTTGCAACAGGGAAGAGATGTTTTTTATCAGTATCAACCAACATTGACTATTGTCGATTCTGACCTACCAGATGGTGATGGTTTGGAATTGTGCCGATGGTTACATCAACAAAATAAACCTCTAATTTTATTATTATCTGCCCGCAATGGGGAAACAGATATAGTTAATGGTTTACGGGCAGGGGCGGATGATTATCTGACTAAACCATTTGGAATGCAGGAGTTTTTAGCACGGGTAGCCGCGTTAATCAGAAGAAAACGAGTTCATGCTGCACCTCTTTATTTAGAATACAACGACCTGAAAATAGATTTAGTTCAACGTCGTGTTCAAGTTAAAGGAAATTATATTGAACTCACACCACAAGAATTTAGCCTGCTATATGTTTTGGCGCAAGCTGAAGGCAATGCTTTAAGCCGTTCGGAATTACTCCAACTTGCCTGGCCCGATGCGATCGATAATCCTCGTACTATTGATACCCATGTATTATCACTGCGGAAAAAGCTCGAATCCAATCCCAGAGAGCCTGATTTAATTCAAACCGTGAGAAATGTCGGTTATCGTCTCAATCCCGGATTAATTGAAGAATCTCCCGGACAATTGCCTGCTAACTCCTCTAACGGTCATCATAAATCTAAGGTATCTTCCCTTTCTGCTAATTAAATGATAAATAATCTACTCCCACTCAGAATCGCTTTGGGTTTTTGCGGTTAATAGTTTTTGTCGTAACTGTTCCCAAGCAATATTAGTATTGGGAGTATCGACTTCTAATTGTCCGGCGGTTAAATATATTAGGCGGTCGGCAAAGTTTTTAATGAGTTCTAATTGATGATTGACCATTACAATAGTTAGATTAGATTCTCTAATCAAGCGATCGAGAAACGTCAGTAAATGGTTAGCAGTCCCCAGATCTAGAGCCGAAGTAGGTTCGTCTAATAAGAGAATTTGAGGCTGCATCATCAAACCACGGGCGATCGCAATTAGCTGTCTCTGTCCGAAAGAAAGTTGTAATTCATAACGTTCCAACCAAGCTTCGGGAATTCGTAACTGTTCTAACCAGATATTTAAGCGTCGATTGATTTCTGTGGTTGGTAATGCTTGTAATTGTAAGGGATAGACTAAAGCTTGTCGGACACTCATTCCTAATAATTTAGGTTCTTGAGGTACTAAAACTATCTGCTGGCGTAGTGAGATAACGGGTATTTGGGTTATAGCTGTAGTTTTAAAGTAAATTTTTCCCTGAGTGGGATTGTTCAAACGATTGAGTAATTTGAGTAAAGAAGTTTTACCCGCACCAGAAGCACCGATGATGGCAAGTTTATCCCCTCGATTGACTTCAAAAGAGATATTTTGTAATAACCAAGCCGAGCCAATTGAAGCAGCTAGACTTACTTGTTCCAAACGCAAAATTAGACCAGATGGGCGATCGCTCATATTAAATTCAGTAATTAAGTAAGCAGTAATTGCGATCGTTTTTTAGCAGTAAATGTAAATTTAAGAGGGGAAATTCCGTAATCTTTAAGATAGAATTAGACTGATTTTACTACAATTGCACCAGGAGTAAGAATTTGAGTTGGTTATTAAAGCTATCTAATTGGTTGTCTGGAGGAGCTTTAGATCGATATCGAGAACAAACTGAATTAGCTAAAGCCAAACTCAAGCAAGCCGAATCAACAATAGAAGAATTAAAAACTAATAACAAACAAATTCAACGGGAGTTAGCCCAAACTCAGGCACAATTACAAATCAATCGCGGTTTTCAACTAGAATTAGGGGATGCTCAGATTCGTCTACGACAACTTGAAACTGAATTAGAAGTCTGTCAACAACAATTACTCTCTAGCGAACAACAATTACAACAGTCAAACAACCAACTCCAAACTCAAACAGTCCAATTAAATCAATCTCAAAATTGGTTAGAAAAACTTAAAGACCCTATTGAAATCGTGAAGATTGCTAAAATTTTACCAAAAGGAGATTTTGATAGTTTGTGGGGTTTTGGTTTAAATTATCCTCAAGCTCAAACGGCGATCAATACTGGTGCAATAATTATTCGGGGTTGGGTTTTAGGTAAAAAAGCAACGGCGACCAAAATTAGAGTTATCTATCAAGAACATCTTCTGTCGGAAATACCAGTTAATTTACCCAGTCCCATGATTACTCAACAATATCCCGATATACCAAATGCGGGAAACAGTGGTTTTGAATCATGTTTGGCAGTCACGGGCATTCCTTTAGAACACGAACTCAAACTTCAAGTTTTATTAGATGATGAGAGTGTCATTCCTCTTTGTGCTATTTTTTTTACATAAAAAATGCATTTAAACCTGCAAATTAAAGGGAAGGGATATCCCATATTGTGTCTGCACGGTCATCCGGGTTCTGGTGCTAGTATGTCTGTATTTACAAACCCCCTGTCCCGACAATATCAAACTATTGCTCCCGATCTTCGAGGTTATGGTCGGAGTCATTTTAAGGGAAACTTCCAGATGGAGGATCATTTAGACGATCTCCAGCAATTATTAGACCGATATCAAATAGATGATTGCTTACTTTTAGGATGGTCGTTGGGGGGTATTTTAGCTCTAGAATTGGCTTTAGCATTTCCCCAACGTTTTAAAGGTTTAATTTTAATTGCTTCAGCTGCCTATCCTCGCAGCAGTCACCCTAAGATTAACTGGCAAGATCTATTGTTTACTGGCGTAGCGGGAATTGTTAATTATTTTAAACCCGGTTGGCAATGGAATATTAATACTTTTGGCAAGCGATCGCTCTTTCGCTATTTAGTACAAAATCAAACACCTCCAACTTACCATTATTTAGCCAAACAAGGATTACCTGCTTATTTCAAAACTTCTGCGGCCGCTAATCGCGCTCTGTCTCAGGCTCTAGGCAGGGGTTACAATCGTCAACAGGACTTACATCGAATTAAAATTCCCTGTTTGGTTTTAGCAGGAGAAAGCGATCGCCACATTGTTCCTCTTGCCAGTCAGGAAACCGCGCAAAATTTACCTAATTGTCAGTGTAAAGTTTATCCCAATACGGCTCATTTATTTCCTTGGGAAATCCCCGACCTAGTGCTGTCAGACATTGAACAGTGGTTGAATTCAGTTATTAGTCATTAGTTTTAAGTATTCATCCTTGATTACAATTGACGACTAAACATGGAAAAAGCTTGTTGAAACTCTTGATTTTCTCCTAAGTCGTTAAAAATTGTTAATTCTTTGGGTTTACATCTTTCCAATTCTACTTTAATTCCTGTTGCTCCTTCTTCTTTTAAATCTTCAATAAAACCTGGTTTGGCAGTATTAGCTTCTTTGCGACTGAGAAAAGGCCCAAAATAGTAAGTACACACAGGGGTAGCCGTGGTAATTTTTATCCAATATGCCCAACCCAGAGTATTTAGGAGTTTAGTAGTAATTTCTTTCATGATTGTTTTACCTCTCGCTCTGAAATTAAATATTTGTATTGTAATGTTTCTTAAAATTTGATTAAGTATTATCCCTACTAGTTTATACAACTCAATTTTATTTCGGGTATTTGAATATTAATTTATTTGGGATCGCCGTAGCGTTGACGTATAACTTCATAAATAGCGATCGCTGTTGCTACAGATGCGTTGAGACTTGGGGTTTTTCCCACTAAGGGAATTGCGACTAATTCATCACAATAGCGTTGGGTTAATTGACTCAATCCTTTGCCCTCCGAACCCACTACTAATCCTATAGCACCACTAAAATTAATTGTGTGTAATAGCTTACTGCTTTCGGCTGCCGTGCCATAAATCCAAAAACCCGCTTCTTTCAATTGCGCGATCGCCTTATTTAAATTCACCACTCTGGCGATCGCCATGTATTCTAAAGCACCAGCCGCTACTTTCATCACTGTAGAATTGACCCCAACTGCTCTACGTTGAGGAATGACAATACCCTGTATTCCCATCGCTTCAGCAGTACGAATGATTGCCCCCAAATTATGAGGGTCTTCGATGCCATCGGCAATAATAATTACGGGGGAGTCGGTTTTGGCTTTAGCTGCTGCAATCAGATCGCTTAATTCCCAGTAAGTATAAGGAGCAATTTGAGCCACAATTCCCTGATGATTTGCTCCCCCACTGAGGCGATCTAGACGGGATATTTCAACTTCGTCTACTACCGTACCATTGGCTTTAGCATCTTGAATTAAAGAGTAAAACTGAGGATTAGAGCGCAATTTATTGGTAATCCAAATCCGATTTATCTGGCGATCGCCTTTTAAAACTGCTAATACTCCATGACGACCGTAAACTAAATCCTCATCTAGCTCAGGGCTAGATTTTTCCAGAGGGAGAGAGTTAGATAAAGCTCTATTTTTCCCTTTTTTCGATGGAGGAAAACGATTTAACTCTGTCATTATTAATTTTTATTAAATTCAATTTTGGCTAACAATTCAGCTAAACGTTGAGGATCGGTTAAATGCAGATAGCCGATTAACGTTTCTAAACTGCTAGCTCTTTGGTATATCCGTCCTGATATACGCCGAGGTTTGCTACCACAAGCATTACGTCCACGCCTTAAAATTTCTCGTTCGGCAATAGTCAAATGGGGTTCGAGAGATGTTAAATGAGCCGCCTGACTTTCGGCTTTTACTTGAGCGACAACTTGACTATGATAATCCGTCATTCGCTTTGGAGGCATTAAAAAGCGAGTCCGAATATATAATTCATAGACGGCATCTCCAATATATGCCAAAGCTGTAGGCGACAATTGGTTTATCGAACTGCCTACTATAGTGTTTAAATCAACTATAGTGACAGTTGTTGCCCAAGTTGAAGCCGCGTCTGTTGGCGTAATTTCGTTAAGGTTTTGTTTGTCTGGTAAACTCACATCCAAATCGGGACGTTATTTTTTAAGGTTTTCTAGTGCTACTTCTACTGAAGGCTGAAGCGAGAGAAACTTCTCTAAGCGAACCAGTTTAACTGTCTGAGTTACGCGAGGATTGGTAACAATCTGTAAACTTCCTCCTCCAGTCTGGGCTTTTTTCACCAGTTGCACTAAAGCTCCCAAACCAGAGCTATCGATAAAATCAATTTGTGACAAAACCAGAACTACATTTCTTGGCCCTTCGTCAATACAAGCACTGATGACTTTACGGAATGTTGGTTCAGAAAAGGCATCTAATAATCCAGTAAGACGAAATATTTGATAATTTTCCCTGACTTCGCGGGTGCCTCTTAAGCTTACAGTCAGGTTTAACTGTTCAGGAATAATCCCCTCCTCAACTTGACCTCATTTAATCAATGGTAAAGTATAGCCCATTTTTAAAGATTATTGCTCATTTTTGGGGTGCCTTGCGGCTGCAATTGACATTTTTTAACTATAAAAAACCCCACTCTCTAGATCAGAGTAGGGTCATGGAGCAAGAGGAATTTATTAAACTAAAAACTTAAAAGTAAGTCTAAAAATATACTTGATTGTTTTTACTACTAAGAATCCTAATACAATTTACGGGGCAATACATTGGTATAAATACTGAACTCACCCTCCATTAATTGTCTGACAACTCATTATTTATACGTAAGTTCTGTTGTCAAGAAAAATTATAATGCTTATTATTTCTTAATATTGAATTTTTGGGTTGTGAGAGCTAGTTGATGGAATTTTTGTCGGGGAGAAAGCTTTAATCTACAGCTTATCAAGAAGATTACTGTCTATCTCAAGACATATAAAAAATTGACTATTTACCTAAACCTTGTGAATAATATAGTTCCTTAAAACAAATTAAATTTTTGCAGTAATGCTTGAGTTAATTTAGGTAAAGTTTTCTGTAATTCGGAAGTAGTTGAATAGTTAAGTTGTTTGTATCCCGATACGTCAAAAGGTAATTTTCCTGCCAAATCCGGCTTTTCCATTTTCAATAATAGTATTTGTCCGTTATCTTTGCTGTGAATGGCATAACCAATTTCCACACAAACATTAGAATCGAGAATAAGACTGGTATTATTTTCTCCTGGAATACTGGCAATGGGGGTAGCATCAGCAATAAATAACAGACTTTTACGAATCTTTCTCAATTGACTGTCACTTAAACGTAAAGGTGAATCTTGAGGACGGGGTGTAATTTCTAATGATAGGGGGATGCGCGATCGCATCGATAATTTGGCGACGGTTTGTTCTACAATAGCAGTTGTAGCCTGAGTTATCTCTCCATTGGAGCCTTGAGGACTGTAATAGATCACCGGATCGAGTGTGGCGAGGACTTCCTTTTTGGTAAAGTAAATTTCTTGAGAAACTAAGTCAACGTTTGAAACAATATAGTTACCGCTCCCTTCAATATAAAATTCTACGGTTTCTCCTGTTAAATAGCGAGAGAACCAGTCGGAAGCTTCGACGATAGTGCGATCGTCTAGAATATCTACCCGCAAGGCTGATTTGAGTAGACTATTACGGCTCAAACGTATGGTGTGAGGCTTTTTGATGATTTCTTTTAGGGGTTCGTACTGTTCGATGTACCAAGCTTTTAACGCGATAATTGCCACGATACTGTGTGAGGATTGCAAAAGTTAAGCTAGGTAATTATATCAACAGTAGGAACTTACGTCTTCACCACAAACATCAGCTAAATAACAAATGGCTCGAAAACGCAATCCCACAACCTCATTATATAAGGGATTGAGCTTACACAGAGGAGGAATGCGAAGAATTGTATGTCCAAAAATTTCGATTTGACGCTCGAAAGGACACTGGTTGGGAATGGATTTACATAGGCGATGAGCTAGGTTGGGATCGTTTATTTCCAAATTATTTAACCATTTACGTAAGGGAGCAAGTAAATCGATTTTTTGCTGGTGATTAAAAAATAAGCTTTTGAAGTCTTTTTGTTGAATATTGTTAATCCAAACAGCGACTTGATGATTTTTTGCTGTATACTGTTTTACACTCATGATTAATTGACTCAATTGAACTTTAGTTAGCGGGGTGGCTAGCATCTTTTTGTGCTGCCCTCTGTCTACTTAATATGTTTGTCAGTGCCAATTAATGCTTTTTGACTCATAAGACATCAATTGAGTTCCTCGATTAAGGGATTTTTAAGAGACATTTCAGGTAATTAAGTTAAGAGCAAAGTTTGAATTTTTATTATTTACAACAACACTTTTTAACTATTTACCTAGCTATTATCCTGCCCAATTATCTACTTAGTTTGCATGAGCAATCTTACCTAATTTGTTTAAAGTTTGATTGAAGAATTTACTAAGATTTAATGAGGGTGTTTTAGGTCACTGACTGAAGCAACAAGCAGAGTAAATTGAGGAACAATATATGATCTATGGTTGACTTTGCATTAAATAGCCACTAGTAACAGACTAAATTACTCAGGAGTAAATTAGTTCTGGGATGAATAATTGAGAGCGATTGTTAGAGCAAGCTAGCTAGATTAGTGGCTTGGCTTGTTAGAAAATTTTAATCGCACCGAGGGATAGTATAACGCTCTCTGAAAGAACTGGCAGGTTAATTGTGTAGCATCAATTACAGTTGACTTAATTCAATAATTATTTTTTCTGGGGAATTAGCAAAATCTAGTTCAATAGCGTTAGAAGGGTGGTTTCCCAGAGTAATTTGATAGTTGGCTTTCTCTTCATTAAAAAACAAAGGCTGATCACTTTGACTAGTAATGGTGATAGTATCGAGATTAATCTGACGGGGATTCATTTTCAAGCTTATTAAGCGATCGCTCTTTAAATCTACGATGGTGACTTGTTGAGTAGAAGACATTATTGTAATTTGCAGATGATGCAGCCTAAATTGACAGCTTCCATCGGGAAGATTCTCTAGGTTTACTTGTTTCGGTAGTCCGAAAATCTTGCAACGGGGCTGTAGTTCAGAAGAACTTACTTTCACTTTAGCAAATTTTTGCGGGATTGGTTGTGAGGGAAGAAGTTCTACAGAATCGACGGACATCTGCCAGTTAAGGGCATGGGATAATAATTGTTGATGGTTTTTGCGTGCTTTATAGTTCTGAGAAGATGAGTTTAAATAGTTGACTTGTTTTTGTTTGGTAGCCAACCAACGCTGGCGAGAAAATAAACGTAATAGGGAATCGCCAGAGTTAGTATAATGTTCGTAGAAACTTAGAGTAAAAACTAAAGAGCCAACTTTTTCTAAGGTTACACCAATTTGAGGCACAGAAAGATATTTTTGCCACTGAGAGTTACTGAGTATGGTGGTTAAGAGTTTCTCGTATCGCTGACGCAGGGGTTTATTGATCGCCTCTGGAGTTAGTTGGGAACGGCAAATAAGAGCGATAAAATAATATTGAACTGGAGTTTGTTGAATTTTTAGGGGTAGATTTTCCCAAAAAGCGATCGCTTCTAGCCAGTGCTGTTTAGCAATATAGTATTTTAGTAAGTTGACAAGCTGTTTGAGAGAAACTCGATGTTGAGTAATTTTTTGCCAGCAAGAGCTTACTTGAGGCAGATTATCTAGGTAACAATAAATAATTAAAGCATTATTTAAATGCCCCAGTCGTTCAAAAGCGATCGCCACATATTGTAACCAAGAGCGATCGCGACTTTTATGAGAGTTTATCCAGAGATCGATGATTTTTTGATATGCTTGTGCTTCATTGAGGTAAGTTAAAGCGGCGGGTAATTCGGTTATGTTAGCTAATGCTAGATAGTATTTAGCAGAGTAAGATATTTCTGGAATTAAACTATGAGCGGCTTCCCAATAGTTGATAGCTTGGGTATAGTTTTGTGCTGCATAAAAACATTCTCCTACCAGATTTAATGTTTGGGGATGGTTGCCTTTTAAATTACTCGATATATTGGCAATTTTTTCCCAATCAGCACTTGTCAGACTATTACTAGATTCAATAATATTGGTAATCTGCTGTTGATAAATTTTTAAAGCAACTCTCCAGGGTTTTGTTTGAGAGTAAGTCTCATTTTTTTTCTGCTTTACTTGTGTCTGTAGAAAATCAGTAAACTGAAGCAAATTAGTAATTTTAGCTTGCTGACTATTTTCTGTTTCAGCCTCAGACATAAATTTAATTAAAGGTAACAGGCAAATGCAATTTACTAAATCTCCTCCTAGATCGGTTATCTGTATATCCATTACTGCCAAATCTACTGTTTGGTGTAATTCTAATAACTGTTGCCAAGCCAAACTCTGCCAAAAACAAGCATAGGCTTCTGGATAATTGGCAATCCTTAAAAACTCCTTTCCTGCCGCTAAATATTGTTGTTCTAATTTTAATTGCCAAGCCAAACAATGGGTAACTTTACTAACATCATCAATTCTTTGATAAGCATGGCGAGCGCGTCTCAATAGTTCGGGATTTTGATTATTAATTCCTTCGCTTTCAAAAGTAGCAGCAATTTCTGCAATATTATTATTATTCATTTGTTCGGGATAAATTCCCTGGTGAATCAATTGAATATTTTCCTGCCATTCTTGACGAGCAAGATCGGAACTAATTTTAGTTAAAAAATCGGAAATAAACTCTTGATTGCTAGCTTTAGACCATAATTTAGTTTCCCCTGCTAATGAATCGAGAATAAACAATTTTTCTGTAGCACGAGAAGCCGCGACATAAAGTTTGTTTAAAAAATACTTTTCGGCGGCAGTAGGCTCTTGTTTAAACTGCCAAAGATCATCGGGACAATGTTCGCCAAATTTATAGAGAATAACTTGAGTAAATTCTAAACCTTTAGCCGCGATCGCACTTAAAATATTCCAAGGTGTTTCGCTAGTTTCTGAAGTCCAAAGTTTACTTAAGATTTCATCTCCAATTATAAAATCTCTTTCTCCTCCTTCATCGCAGGGGATAATAATTAAAGTATCTTGTAAAATATCAACTAGAGCATTTTTTGGTTTGATCGGGTGATCAATAATAAATTTCTGAGGATTAAAACTACTAAACTTTCTAGCTTGTTGGGGTTTAATAGTAGACAGAGAAAATAAGATTTTACGCCATAACTGAATTAGGTTATTAACTTTAACAATTGAATCAACCGAACGATAATTGTATTGCAACTCCTTAAAATTCATAGTTAAAGGAGTTTGGGTATTGGGTAATAATACTGCTAGAACTTCACTATAAAAAGCTGATTTCAAACTATCCCAACGAAAGCCAGTAGGATTTAAGGTTTGTAGAGGATCTCCTGCAAAAGCAAAGGGTAAACTGATGACATTTTCTCTTTGTAAATCGTAGCGAGAAAAAACAGATAGTCGCATGATCAATTGCAACTCTAGTCTGGTAAAATCTTGCGCTTCATCACAAAAAATAGCTGTATATTGAGAACGATAATAATTCTGACTCAAGACTATTCTTATTAAATCTTGGTCATCCCAAAGATGATTTTTTCTGACATATTCCTCATACCATTGCCAGACATTATGATAAATTTCTTTAAATTCAGCTTCATTGACAGTTTTTTCTTTTTTGGGAACTTCTTGATAATCTAAAACACTAGCGTATGTATTTCTTTCATCTAAATAATATCCCTTGATAAAACTCCGAATAACCTGCCAACATTTTTCAGGAGAATTATTCTGCTTGCGCTGCATACATAGTTGACGAAATCGATGAAAAGAAACATAATTTTCTTCGGAAAATTGAGCTTGAATTTCCTTGGGTAATAAACTAATTAAAAAAGGGCGAAATGACTGAAAAAACCTACTAATATCTGGTATCGAGTCTAATTCATTTTTAGCTAAAAACCGATAATTGTATCGCAATAAAGACTGTACTTTATTTCTCGCAAAATCTGAAAGAGCCTGATTGTAAGTTAAAAATAAAGGATGGGGTCGAGGGAGTAAATCTTGTTGAGTTTCCCGACAGTATTGCCAATAGCGATCGCAATAGTCGGTAAATAAATAAAATAACATGGTTGACTTACCGCTACCGGCTCGACCATTTAAAAATAAAGGTAAAGATTGCTGTGTAGAAACAGAATGTAAAATGGCTTTTTCTTCCGATGAAAGAGCTAAATTAACTCCATCTCCATCTTCAATTGCTAACCAGAAATCAGGAGCGGCTAATAAATAACTGGGGTAGGCACGTTTGGCAACAGAAATTAAATTTTCTATAGTTAAAGCATGACGATTTTTCCACCAGTTAGAGCCATTTCCCCTAATAATTAATCCCTTAACAATAGAGGCTATTTCTGATTCTAAAGGCAGATGATCATAAGGGGCAATTAGAAATAAAACCTGTCGTGGAGGACAATCAATAGTAGTGAGAGAACTATATAAAACATAGCATTCTCCATTACCATAAAGTCTAATTTGCGACCATGGAGTTGCTCTCCCCAAACCATCATCAAATCTACTAACTAAATCTTCTACAAGCTGACGAAAGACTGAAGCTTTCTGGTGAATTGCAGCAGTTTGAAATTGTGTAAACCAGATTTCACTTTCATAAATAATACTGGTATTGAGTTCCATTTCCCAACTAGGACGATTTAACCAGATACGCAAATTGTCAGGAAGAGGAGGAGTTATTATTTGAGCATGGCTAACCTTTTGGGTTTTGAGCCACTCTGCTAGATTATCTTGTAAATTTCTTTCTAAAGAACAATCGGCATAATTTACGCGATCGCGTAAAAAATCATCATACGAGCGATCGCCTCGATTGAAGACCTGAAGCCAACATAGTACGTTCTCATTACTACAACTAACAAGGCGAGCTATTAACCGAAAATTACCCTCTTTACGTTTAAGATAAGGATATAATCGCTCGAACCTCGTCTGTACCCCACTAAAATCCATCCCTTCAAGTTCTTGACAGAGACGTTGTACTTTCGAGTTTAGTTGGTGCTTTTCAACCTGGCGATCGAAAGCTGGAGTCGAATAAATATACATTCTTGAGGATGCAGACAGTAGGAATGTATTCTATTGAATAATTCAGCGTTAATTCCCGTTAAAACTATTATAACTAGAGAAAATCAAGAGCTTCTGAGTCTTGTCTCTAAAAAATCCCCCATAATTAAGTAAATCTGGGGGATAGAAAATAATTGTTAATTAGGATTTATGGCTGCCAAACCGACAATTTTAGCTGTAGATGGATATTTATACCTCTTTTAATTCTGATTCAGCAAAATTGTTTGTATTTACTCCAGAATAATTAACCTTACTAAAACGGACAATGACGGGATATTTGATACCACTTTGATCTACTGATGCAACTGTACCAACATCTTGATACCAGTAAGATTCTTTACGAAGAATTCTGACTTTAGAACCTCTTTTCACAATAATTAGTCTCCTGAAGATAAATGTTATGTTGTTTTAGCGATAAGAGATATTGCTAACAATTTCTCTTACAGTTGGTTTTTGCAGCTAAATGGATATTAACCGTAAAACATCACCAACAAGTTTATCAAACCTCATCAATGATAAATTTATCAATTTGTTGCTAAGTAGAAAAATTAGAGGTAATCTTAAGTCTAATAATTTAATTTTTACGGTTTTAGGGGTCAAATTCTTCGGAAAAAGCTGCTTTGATACTCTTGCTATGAGAGGGGATAGGTTCAGCCCAACTGCTTTCTTTATCAACCGACCAAGCAATTTCACCACCTTTTCGGATTCCCACTCTGGCAAAAATGAAGCCAGCATCGGTAAACTCTTGTCCGTAATTAGCCACAGTTTTCGGAGACAATCCTAGTAAACTAGCAATTTCGGAAGTAGAAAGCAGCCAACCTTTTTCGTATGCCTCTTCTAAATCCCGCAGATAAGACAGACGACTCCTGTTAATCGGGATCAATCGCTTAACTACAGCTTCAATCGCCCCCACTAATGCCGAAGGTTGGACGGTAAATGTCGGTTCAGTGACAATTTCTGTAGACTGGGGATGATACACCTCAGTTTGGCTGGTGGGAACAGTTGCTAAAGATTGAGATGAAGATAATTTTGCCATATATTCTGCTGTTGTTCCTCCTTGCTGAAGATGGGCATCTAAACCATCTAACATCTGTAGTTGACTGGCGGTAATAAAAGCTTTTTTCCCTTGTTTGGTAGATTCTATCTTTAAGTCTTTCAGACGGTTATCAAGGTTAGAACGGGCAATACCATAGCGTTTGGGGAGTTGGGATAAAGGAATTAGATCGACTTCAACTGCCATTGTAGATAATGTCCAGGACTGTCCAGTACAGAAACTTCATCTTAATTATTAACATATAAAGTAAACTATCGGAATAGGATTACTTTTCTAATCTTCTAGTGGTCTGTCAAACTTGGTTTGAGAGATAAATCTTAGGCTTATATCTCCCTTTAGTCCAAGGTCGTCACAAGCTTTGGAGGTTGCGTCTTTGGAGGAAGTAGAGGAGGTTTCCTCTACTTGTTATTTTGCTGGGAATTTTTTGGTTGTAGCAAAGCAGAAGAAGTAGAAGTGATCGATTCATTTGTCTCGATTAAAGTAGCTGTCTGAGATATAGTTTCTGGATTTAAGTTGATTTGTTGACGAAACATAGCCAGAATACCGCGTTCGTAGTTAGAAGCGATCGCCAGAAATGCTCCTCCTAAAATATATATAGGCACAGGTAAAATATAATTGGCGAGCCAAAGACTAAATTCCGCTAAAACAAATAACAGTGCAACACTAATTAACCAAGCTTTCATTACCTATTACCTATTACTTATTACTTATTACCATCCCCAAGTTTCTTCGCCACCCTTAAAAGGTCCGATGATATCTTGAGTAATCCAACCGCCATAAAAATCTCCTGGCTGAGATTGAACTAATTCGTCATTAACATAGCAAGCATCCATTTTACTGGGGTAAAAAGCCACATAATTGGCGATCGCTGTAAACTCCTGATTGGGTTGCGGATAATACCAAGCAGCATTGATTACTTTCTTATCTCCAACGACAATATTGTAGTAACTGGCATAGCCCTTCCATTCACAAAAGGAGCTTTGAGGACTAGATTGCAAATACTCCAGTTTGATATCTTCTGGTGGAAGGTAATAAACTGGGGGATGACTCGTTTCTAAAACCCGATAGGTTTGCTCGCTATTGGCTATGGTTATTTCATTGAAAATAACGCGAATGCGATGTGGCGATCGCTCTAAACGAGGAGGACGGGGATAATCCCAAACTGATTCCTGTCCTGGTTGAGGTTCGATAGGTTGGGGACGAATTGTCATGCTCCTTTGGTAGAAATCTTCTGGACTAACATCACTAATCGCTTATTGTCTGCCATTTTTTATCAATTGTTCAACCTTGAATTACTTGTTTAACTTTAGTTAAAGTTTCTAAACTAATTAGTCCCTGACGTAATCCTTTTTGATTGGACATACCCAGAAAAACGGCATTACTTTCATCGGGATTACGAGAAAATTTAGGAGAAGTGTTGATATAAACTAAAGCACTAGTAGCATCTTGAATAAACTGACGGCTTTCTTGATAAGACTCGGTAACTATGGAATTTGCATGACCACTACTGTAGCGATTCATCCAAGTTATTGCTGCTGATACATCATCGACATAACGAAAGGCAACTGTTTTACTTAAATAAGAACTACTCCATTCGGCTGTTTTAATTGGTGTGAGATATTCGGGAAATTCTGTAATTAAATCGATATCTCCTCGTAACTCGAAGCCTTTGGTTTGCAGACTATTAAATAAAGATTGTAGGGACAAAGATTGTTTATTTTTGTATATTAAAACTTTTTCAATGGCATTAACTGCATCTGGTTCGCTATCGTGACTGTCGATAATCATTTTACGAATTAATTCTAGTTCTCCACTATTAGACCAATAGCAGTAACAATTGCCCATAGCTGTGGGTAAAACCGTTACTGTAGCTTGTTCTTTAATTTGTTGGACTAGACGAGGACGACCATAAGGAATTACTAGGTCGATATATTGCTCTTGGACGATTAGTTCTTGAATTGAAGTTCCCGAATCTGGAGAAATAGCTAAAATACCATCGCGCGGTAACTCTGTACTATCGAGAGCCTGGTACAAAATATTAGCAATAGTTTGATTAGTATTGCTAGCGGCACTACAACCTCGCAAAATTAAGCTGTTACCTGTTTTTAGGCACATTCCTGCCGCGATCGCCGCTAATTCGGGGAAAGCTTCATAAACTAGGGCGATCGTTCCTAAAGGCATTAACTGATAGTAGGTTTGAGATGATTCTAATTGATAGGCTGCACTAATTAACCTGCAAGTTGGATTGGGGGATTTTGCCAACTGTTGCAAAATATTAATTGCTGTCTCCAGTCTTTCTGGGGTTAGTTTTAACCAATTAATAATTGGTTCGGGAATTGCCATTTCGCGACTTGTTTCCAAATCGAGGGTGTTAGCCTCTAAAATTTCATCAAGACTGCTTTCCATGGCGGTAGCCAATACGGTCACTCCTTGGGTTCTTTCTAAACTTGATGTTTGAGCTAATTGCACCGAAGCCTGATGCGCTCGTTTGACTATGGATAGCAATTGGGTTGATGAACTTTGCATTTTTTAAATGATCAATGCCGATAGATGATCAATAACATCAATACGATGAGTATGATTAAAACTATTGTCCAGAAAATAATACTTCGGGTAGTCAACCATTGCAATATTAAAGGCAGGAGAATCACACTGACAATGACTATTCCCATTCCTACCACTAATACTAGTGACAATGAACTTTTTCGCCAATGACTATAGGCATTGACCCAGCGATTACCAGTCCAACGCCAGGCTTTTTTGTGATATATAGATGATAATTGTTCGATAACTTGACCGTTTTCTTTGACGACGAAAATTTGTTGGCAACGCTGACATCCCAAAGCTTCGGTGAGCATAATCGGCTTGAGATTGCCCCGCCGCCGACAGGGACAGGGATAGTCAGCACTCAAATCTATCTTTTGTATTCTATAAGGGCGCACTGGATTGATTAAGATTAAATTTAATCGATATATATTGATTATTATTAATAAAAATATATTACTATCTCTGACAGCTTAATCTTGATATTCAAGTTTATTTTAATAAACCGACTTCTTTTGCCGTTTAATTCCTGCAAATTTTTTTTACCAAATAGGTTGCAGATCGAGAACAAATCCAGACAATACATTTTCTCCTGATAGATTATTAGGTGCGTTCACTATTTCTACCTGTTTATCTTGACGATAAATTTCTATCTGTTGTTGTACGGGATTAATTAACCACCCCAACACCATGCCATTATCTAAATATTCCTGCATTTTTTCTTGAGTCTTAGCTAAATTATCGCTGGGAGAAAGTAACTCAATTGCAAAATCGGGACACAAGGGCAAAAATCTTTGTTTTTCTCGGTCAGTCAGGGCATTCCATTTAGTTAGAGTTATCCAAGAAGCATCGGGAGATCTATTTGCACCGTTGGGCAAAATAAAACCAGTGGAAGAATCAAATACTTTACCTAAATTGTCTTTGCTATTCCACACCCACAACTGAGCGATAATTCCTGCGTTTTTGTTGCCTGTTTCTCCGCCTGTTGGGGGCATAATTACTAAATCTCCGTTAGCATTACGTTCGATTTGTAAGTCGCGGTTATTGACACACAGTTGATAAAATTGTTCTTGGGTTAGATCGATGGAATGGAGATCGAGGGTAAAGGTATTCACGGGTTTGTTATTGAAGCATATTCAAAATTTTAACTTATATAAAGCGATCGCATCTGAAGTTCAAACTAATAACTGATTACAGTAGGGCCAAACCGTCGTTCGCCCCTACTGCTTACTGTTAGAGTGCGGCTGCTCTAGCTGCGGCAGCTTCTTCTGGATGTATGCCTAATCTGGTTAAGTTGAGACGGTTTTTATTATCAAATCCGCGTATTTTAACCACAATTTCATCCCCCACAGCTACTTCATCATCTACTTTGCCCACTCTACCTTCTGCCAATTGGGAAATGTGAATCATACCTTCTTTGCCAGGCATAATTTCGACAAATGCGCCAATATCGATGATTCTGGTGACTTTACCTACGTAAACATCTCCTTCATTCAGTTTGCGAGTCATATTAAAGACTAGCTTTCTGGCTCTTTCTGCTTTTTCAGCTTCTACGGCAGCAATAATTACCGTACCATCGTCTTCAATATCAATTTTCGCTCCCGTTTCTTCGGTAATGGCTTTAATAGTTTTACCAGAAGGGCCGATGACCATCCCAATTAAATCGGGGTCGATTTTCAGGGTAAGTAAGCGTGGTGCATAGGGTGAAAGTTGCTCTCGCGGTTGGGAGATCGCTTTGAGCATTTCCTCTAAAATATGTATTCGGGCGGGTTTTGCCTGTTGGATAGCTTTGGCTACCGTATCCATCGAAAGACCGGTAATTTTCATATCCATTTGTAGGGCAGTAATACCACTATCCGTTCCTGCCACTTTAAAGTCCATATCTCCCAAAAAGTCTTCAATGCCCTGAATATCAGTTAAGATACGTACATCATCCCCTTCTTTGATTAAACCCATTGCTGCACCACTGACGGGTTTAGAAATCGGTACGCCAGCATCCATCAAAGATAGAGTCGAACCGCATACCGAACCCATAGAAGTAGAACCATTTGAAGAAAGCACCTCTGAAACCACACGAATTACATAAGGAAATTCTTCTTGGGAAGGCAATACGGGGACTAAAGCCCGTTCTGCTAGCGCACCATGACCGATTTCTCGGCGACCAGGCGATCGCATAGGACGAGTTTCTCCTACAGAATAGGGAGGGAAATTATAGTGATGTAAATAGCGTTTTTCATCTTGGGGATGGAGATCGTCTCCTAAATCTTGAGCATCTCCCGATGTACCCAAAGTAGTAATAGAAAGGACTTGGGTTAAACCTCGCTTAAATAAACCGCTACCGTGGACTCGATTGGGCAAGATTCCTACCTGACAGTCAATTGGTCTGACTTGATCGAGTTTGCGTCCATCAACCCTAATTCCTTCTTCTAAGATCTGACTTCGCATCAGCTTTTTGGTTAAAGATTTAAAAGAATTGGCGATCGCTTTAGAATTTTCGGTAGTTGCCAAAACTATTGGGTCTTCGGGGGGTAATTCGGCGATCGCTTCTTCTAATTTGGTTTTTTTAATTTCATCTAAGGCAGTATCGCGAGCGTTTTTATCAAAATCGTACTGAGAGAGAATTTTTTTAATATCTTCAGTAACGCGATCGCCAATCCAGCGAGCTACACTGTTATCTACTACAGGAGGTTCGGCTACTACAATTTCGATCCCCATTTCTTTAATCAATTCTCTCTGTGCCTGAATCAATTCCTGCACAGCTTCGTAACCAAAATCGATCGCTTCGATGATATCTTGTTCTGGTAGTTGATTTGCCCCTGCTTCTACCATTACTACCCCGTCGGGACTACCTGCAACTATTAAGTCTAGTTCGCCTTTTTTGACCTCTTTGTAAGTAGGATTGAGAATAAAATCATCCCCAATCAAACCCACTCTCACGGCTGCCATCGGGCCGTAAAAAGGGATTTTAGCCAACAACACCGCAACAGATGCTCCTGTCACTGCCAAGACATCTGGCGGTACTTCTTCATCCATAGATAAGGTAGTAGCCACAACCTGAATATCATCCCGCAGCCACTGGGGAAACAGAGGACGTAGGGGGCGATCAATCAATCTACAAGTCAAAGTAGCTCGTTCTCCTGGTTTTCCTTCTCTTCTAAAAAAGCCTCCTGGAATACGACCTGCTGCATATTGTCGCTCTTCGTAATCTACCAACAGGGGTAAAAAATCAATGCCTTCTCTAGCTTGAGCCGTAGTTGCTGTAACTAAAACAGCCGTATCTCCTGACTGAACTAGAACCGAACCATGTGCTTGTGGGGCGAGCAAGCCTACCTTGAGTCTAATATCCCGACCATCGAAAGATATTGACTTTTCAAAATCTTGCATTAAGTTTATTTTCCTTCTCTCGCTTTTCTTTTCTTGTGGCGATCCTAACATTATCTGAATTGCAAGATCCCGATTTCCTGTCAAGAATTAAGCCAGGTTCTGTGTATATTTTCTAAGTTATTTTAAATTCTTTGAGTGCAGGTAAAAAATTATGATTTTCGTGACTGGGACGGCTGAGTTTGATTAAAGCAAACCTTTGAGGGGGGGTGAGAACGCGCCATTGTTCTGGCTCGATAGTTAGATTGAATTCTGCTGCTTTGTGTTGAACATCTAGGGGAATATTTTCGACATCTAACCAAGGGGGATGGGGAGCGATCGCTAGTTCTTTAGCTGGTTGACCTGTTTTGGCAATAATCAGATTTTGTAAAAATTCTCGATAAGTATCGGCTTCATCTTCTGTCAAGCAAGGCATGGTCACTAGCTGCTGGCGTTCTATTTGACTCAATTGATGCCAATGGGATAGTTTTAACTTGACTCCACAAGTATCCAACTTCATTCTGACTTGCATGGGAATGCACCGCAAGGATTCGATAAAATCCCTTTCAAACTGAAAATGATCGTAAAGTTCTGAGTTTTCCATAGATTGACTGGTAAGCTTTTTTCTACGCTTATTGTACTAACTGTACTATGGCAATCTTGATCAGCGATCTCTTGTAGTTAAGTTTGTCAAAACTTACTTGTAATATTTACTGAGATTTTTAGATTTACTTGAGTTAGATGCTTAAAACCCATTATCTTTAGTAAAGTATTCATAATAATTAACAATTTTTGTTCAATGTCGAGACCTACTCAAGCTCATTTAGACCGTACAATCGATAAAAATCAGTCACGAGAAGCCAAACAAAAAACTCTGAGTCAGATGCAATATTATATGGGAGCTAAATTAATTGAAGTTGGCATAGATCCCCAAGAAGTTCTCTATCGTTGGTCGGTTAAGCATCAAGAAGATAAACAAATTTTTACTTACAGTGCTTTTTGGGGAGAGTCTAGACGTAAATTACTTTCTGGAGAAGAACCCCTAACAGAAGAAGAATTAATCGATTGCGCTAGAGCCAATGTTTCTGCTGGAGTCGCCACAGCAGCTAAGTTATGCGGTTATGGTTCTGATATCAGTCGCTTTCAGTTGACATTACAACAAACCTGTCAAGAACTAGGACTATCAATTGAATCACTAAATAAACTAACTAAAGTTTAATATTTTATTCGATTGCATATAAACTTTGAGCTTGTTTTGAATCAGCTAATAGTAATGAACTATTAACTGAATTTTTTTGAAGAGCAATTAACCCAAATTTTTTCTAGCCTGTTTGAGCATATCGATTAAGGTATGATGGGCATCTTCGGCATCAATTAGGGTATGGCCGAATTCCACTCTCACGGGTATGGTGTTGTTTCCTATTTGGGCGGCTAAATTCATCCCTTGAGGATCGATGGATTTCATCACTGCCGATTGTGTTTGGGGGACATTCCCATAAACTCTGGCGTATAAGACGACAGCATCGCTATGATCTTCGTTCATATGTTTACAAATGCGATCGCTAATAGTAGCAGTAATAATTTCAGACATTTTTTGTCATTACTTAATGGTCGTTATGTTTTATCTTAATTCAGGTACGAGCAATTCTAAGATGTAAAACGAATACATGAATTATAAAGACCCTTTAGGAGATGGCAAAAGCCGCATTGAGTTAATCGATTCAATGGGTAACGATCTCAGTATTGTCAATGATGCCAGGGCTTCTTTTGCTAAAACTTCAGAGAAGCTCAATGACCAAGATATCAAGCTCATTAGTTACTTAATAAAACACGAGCATTGGTCGCCTTTTCGTGGAGTTGTCTTTAAGTTTAAAGTAAAAGCTCCTTTGTATATCTGCCGCCAATGGTGGAAGCACGTCATTGCTAGTAATCACAACGAAGAGCAGTTGGGATGGAATGAAAAAGTGCGAGTCGTTGGTTAGAAATGAGTACTTATACTCAGGGATTAACCGCGTGATACGAACAAAATGTTAAGAAAGATTGAGAAATCAAAAAAAATTAACAAACGTACCACGACAACTTATCTTTGGATGTGGGTGAGCAAAACGGCAAGCCCCACCCTCTAGGTAGTAGAGTGAAGTACCTTTCCCCTACGGTAGAGAATAGTCATCAATCCGTAAAGCGGGGACGACAGAAGTCAAAACCTAAAAACACTCAATAGAAAGACTTCGGGAAGGTAGCTATGCTGAGGAACACGAACCTTATTAAACTTTCGTCATCCATCAACTAGCGAAATGAATGTTGACACGCTAGGAGCGAAATAGGCTCAAAGTTTGGACGATGGCTAATTTTTTCTAGTCCATCACTACTGTCACAACAAACTCGGAAGATTTAGGGCAGCTAAGGCTACGACCAACCAAAGATAGGAACGAATAAACCTGATTATGACTCTCTACACATCTAAAAAGATGACAAGAGTAGCTTACTAGGCGGATGTCATAGTTGGGAAAGGATTGACCAAACAAATTGGTCACTGTTTTATGTAACGTAGAGTTTCAAGTAGCAATGACAAATTCTAGACAAGTTCAATCAAAATTGAATATTGAGAACTGGGACGGTATTGACTGGAAACAGGTAGAAAAATCCGTATTCCGATTGCAAAAGCGAATCTACAAAGCGTCAGAGAAAGGCAATGAAAAAGTAGTCCGCAAACTACAAAAACTTTTACAAAGGTCTACCTCAGCCAAATTATTGGCAGTAAGAAGAGTCACCCAAGAGAATCAGGGAAAGAAGACGGCAGGAGTAGATGGGGTTAAATCTCTATCCCCACGAAAAAGACTTAAGCTGGTCAAGGAACTGAAAATCAACAAAGTCAAATCAAACCCCACGCGCAGGGTTCTCATACCCAAAGCAAATGGTAAGACTAGACCCTTGGGTATACCCACGATGTACGACAGAGCCTTACAAGCCCTTGTAAAATTAGCTCTAGAACCAGAATGGGAAGCTCGGTTTGAACCAAATAGTTTCGGCTTCAGACCCAGTAGAGGATGTCACGATGCGATAGAAGGAATATTCGGGAAAATATACACCAAGAACAGATATGTTCTAGATGCGGATATTACTGGATGTTTCGATAAGA
Source organism: Pleurocapsa sp. (assembly GCA_050330335.1). Classification (GTDB taxonomy): domain Bacteria; phylum Cyanobacteriota; class Cyanobacteriia; order Cyanobacteriales; family Xenococcaceae; genus Waterburya. The sequence continues at coordinate 48,087 of JBHJNX010000102.1, forward strand.
TAAACTACACAGCCCTTTTAGACAAAATCGGCACATACCCTACACTTAGAAGACAACTAAAAAGCTGGCTCAAAGCAGGGTGCATTACAAACGGTGTATTTGAACGGGCGACACAAGCTCCGCCAACCAAGAGAGGTAATCCTCAAGGGGGCATCATCAGCCCACTTCTGGCAAACATCGCCCTCCACGGTTTAGAAGCAAGACTTAACGAATACGCAGCAAGTTGGAAAGGTCAGAAAGCGAAAAACATTAGCTCTCTGGGATTCGTCCGATATGCAGATGATTTCGTAGTCACACATCATGACCTGAATGTAATAAAAGAGTGTAAAAATATAGTCTCAAATTGGTTGGAGGGCATCGGACTACAACTCAACGAAGAAAAAACCCGAATCGTGCATACTCTCGAAGGATTCGACTTCCTCGGATTTAACATCAGACAGCACAAGGTAGGGAAAAGAAATTCTGGGAAAGATTGTCAGAAAAAACCACTAGGTTTTAAAACTCTGATTAAACCTTCTCAGAAAAGTATCAAGCAACACTATGATCAAATAGCTGAAAAGTGTAATAGGTTGCAAGCTGCACCGCAAGGGATACTAATAAAAGCATTAAATCCCACCATTTTAGGTTGGTCAAAGTATTTCTCTTGTTCGGTGAGCGCGGAAACATTTAAGAAACTAGACTTTCTGGTCTGGAGAAGAATTTGGCGATGGTGTAAACGCCGTCATCCAAAAAAATCCAGCAAATGGGTCAAAGAAAAATATTTCCGCCAAGTCAATAATAGAAACTGGGTATTCTCTGACGGAGTAAGTACCTTGAGGCTACACGCCGACACCAAGATAATTAGACATTTAAAAGTTAAAGGAAACAAATCACCGTTCGACGGAGACTTTCCTTATTGGGCTAGAAGGATGAGCAATCACCCCCAAGCCTCAATGCGAGTGTCAAAATTACTTAAAAGACAAAAAGGAATATGTAACTATTGCGGACTATACTTTAGAGCGGGTCAAATCGCCGAAGTAGACCACATAATTCCTCGTAATATGGGTGGAAAGGATTTGTATACCAATCTCCAACTATTACACAAACCATGCCACGACTCTAAATCCAAAACCGACGGGAGTTTTCCCAGGTCAAAAACAGGATTAAACTGTTAGCCACTTCTTCGGAAAACTACTAACAACCGACGTATCCATGTCAAGGAGCATAAAAGAGAGAAGCCGTGTGAAGTGAAAATTTCATGCACGGTTTTGAAGACAAGTCCCCTCGGTGACGAGGTGGCTTAGTTTAACAGTTTTCGCTATGTCGCTATCGACGATAGTAACGAGTTTTATATTCCCCAAACTTTTAGACAACAATCGAAAAATAACAAACAAGCAACCATCGGGAGTATTGACGAACAAAACAATCAAAGAGCGATCGCAATTTATGAAGAGCAGTGCCGAAACAGTTATGCAGCATATTGTCAACTACTAGAATTGGGTGTAGGTAGAGAACAAGCCAGAGGAGTATTGATTCCTGCGGTTTATACTTCCTGGGTTTGGACTGTTTCTTTGCAAGCTTTACTCAATTTTATTAGTTTGAGGATGGGGGCTGGCGCACAAAGCGAAATTGGTGCTTATGCTACGGCTATTTTAGAACTGATTGAACCCATCGTTCCCAGTGCGATCGCAGCCTGGGAAAATAAAGCAAAATCATAAGCGGATACAACCCATATAAATACAATCAGGCGATCGCACATTAAAGTTAAATTTATGACAGTGGCGATCGCCTTTACTAATGACTGGTTACTAATTACTGTTTCTAGTAGACTATGACTGAACTTTATCCATAAAATTAACTTGAAAACTGGTTCTAGTTACTGGCTACTTTTACCTCATATTCGTCCTCAGAGTTTGACGATCGCTTTAGCTTTAGTGTGTACTCTCCTATTTACCGTATTTTGGCCTATCCAGGCATGGTTGGCTGGGGAGATGGCGAATTATATCGGACAGGGGGATCTTACCAACATTGTTAAATTGGCGGGATTGGCGGCAGTGATTTTTTTGTTACGGGGTTTTACTCAATACGGACAAGATTCTTTAATGGCAAAGGCGGCATTGGCGATCGCTTTTGAGTTACGCAGGTTAGTTTATGCTCATTTACAGAGGTTAAATTTAAATTATTTTGAAGTAGCAAAAACGGGTGATTTATCTTATCGTTTGACGGAAGATGTCGATCGCATTGGGGAAGTTATTAATCAATTTTTTCACGATTTTATTCCCTGTATTTTACAGTTAATTGTTGTTTTGGGATATATGTTTTATCTTAATTGGCAGTTAACAATTGCTACTTTAATTCTCGCTCCTTTGATGGCATTAATTATTGGTGCTTTTGGGGAAAAATTACTAAAATATTCTCGCCGCAGTCAAAATCGCATTTCTAATTTATCTTCTTTGTTAACAGAAGTTTTAAGCGGTATTCGATTAGTGAGAGCCTTTGCTGCCGAAGATTATCAATTACAGCTTTTTAGTGAAGAAGCCAATCGACACAGACAGGCTAAATATTTAACTGAAAAAGCCAAGGCAATTCAATTTGTAGTTGTCGGTTTTTTATTAGCTATGAGTGTGGTGCTAATTTTTCTCTTAGGTACTTGGCAAATATCTCAAAACAACTTAACTGGAAGTCAGTTTATCAGTTACTTTGCTGGAGTAGCTTTATTAATTGATCCTATCAGTCATATTACTAGTAATTACAATGAATTCAAACAAGGGCAAGCATCAATAGATCGAATCTTTGAATTATTAGCAATTAAACCAACTGTTATTGAAGTAAAAAACGCGGTCATCTTACCTAAGATTACAGGTAAAATTACTTATAATGATGTAAATTTCAGTTACAAAACAAATAAACCAGTATTAAATAAAATTAATTTAACTGCCAATCCTGGAGAAACAATTGCTTTGGTTGGTGCTTCGGGTGCTGGTAAATCTACCTTAGTAAATTTATTACCTCGCTTTTACGATTTAAATAGCGGAACAATTTTAATTGATGATATTAATATCAAAAATGTTACCTTAAATAGTCTCCGCCAACAAATCGGTATAGTTCCTCAAGAAACACTATTATTTTCCGGGACTATCGCTCAGAATATTGCTTTTGGCCGCTTAAATTTTGATATTGAAGAAGTTAAAACTGCGGCAAAAATAGCGAATGCCCATCAATTTATTAGTGAACTTTCTCAAGGTTACTATACTTACGTCGGTGAAAGAGGAGTAAGCTTATCGGGAGGACAGAGACAGAGAATTGCTATCGCACGAGCAATTTTTCTCAATCCTCGCATTTTAATTTTAGATGAAGCAACTTCAGCATTAGATTCAGAATCAGAAGCATTAGTCCAAGAAGCAATGATGCGAATTATGGAAGACCGTACCGTGTTTGTTATTGCTCATCGCTTGGCTACTATACGGAATGCAGACCGCATTGTAGTATTAGAAAAAGGTCAAATTATTGAATCGGGTAATCATCAAGAATTATTAGCAAAAAATGGTATGTATGCTAGTTTTTATGCCCGACAATTTTAAACTTAACTAAACGTGAAATAGTCAATGGCAATCCTATTTAAAATGAGAGAGTGACTTGGAGTGTAGAGTCCTTTGTCATTGGTCCTTTGTCATTTGTAATTTCTTCCGTTTATTTTAGGATTGCTCAACAAGTAAGTCTTCAATTACTTTTAATTAGTTTTCCCCTTCAAGAGAAATAAAGTTTAAAAGTCTCCTAATATTTGCAGAATCAAAGAGATATTAATGTAGTAAATTATAGTTTAATGCAACCTCGTCAAAGCTTTTTTTGATGACTTATTACTTCCCCGTAATATCTAGTAATTAAATTAATTTTACAAAAATGTCTCTGGGCAGTATTACTGATACGAGTATTCATCTAACAAGATTATAATAAATGCTTGTAAATTTAATTGTTATCTCTAATTTATACATTAGTCATTGACAAACTATACAGTAATAAGGAGAATTTTGTGTTAATAAATACTAAACATTGGCAGCAACTTAGGTCACAACTAAGTATTTTGATTAACTCAAAAGATCGGGTATTTTTAAAACTATTAATCTTTTCACTTTCTGGGATTTTATCAACCGCCCCAACTTTGGCAGCCGAAGAAGTATTAGGTGTAGTAAAAAGTCCAGAAAATGCACATCAGTGGTCGGAAATTACCAATCGTTTAGAAAGAGTAGGAATCAAATACTGTATTGTCGATGCTCGCGATTGGCAAGAAGAATTGGACTTCGGTATGATTAGTGTCTTGCTGTTACCCAATGTTGATACAATTAACAGCATTCAAGCACGCAGCCTACAACAATGGATGAATCGAGGAGGTAAAGCGATCATTACTGGCTCTACAGGTAATTTATCTCAACCCTCAACACGCGATCGCTTGCGGACGCTTTTTGGGGCTTATTGGGGATTTTCTAATTCTTCAACTGCTACTCTGGAACTGTCCCATAATACACCTGTAGAATGGTATGGCAGAGCCAATCTTTCTGGTATTTTTACTGGTGGTTCATTAATTCCTGTAGGTACTAATAGCAAAACTGCTGCTATCTGGATCGGAGAAAAAGATACCCCCGCTGCCGTAATTACTAACAATACTACTTTTTTGGGCTGGCGTTGGGGATTCGATAATGTTGCCCCTGTTAACATTGATACTGCCTGGTTGCAAGCTGCACTCAATCGTTATGGAATCACTACCTATGGTAGATTTACCCCAGTAGCTTATACTAACCCTCAACCCTGTCGCCCTAGTATCGCACCACGAGAAGAATCTCGTCCTTTTTTGCCGAATCTGCAAACACCTTTAGAACAGTCGCAATCTAATGGCTTTTTTTTAGAACCAACTCTTTCTAGCACAGAAATTCAGAGCATGACTCAAGAGTTGGAAGGTTTAATCGGTCGTTTTGAAAGTACCTTACTCAGTGCCGATGCCTATAACAGTAACGTTAATAGCTCTACCAGCCAAGTTATTGAACAGTTATTAAGCGATAAAACCAAAAGTAATAAACAATTAATTCGTAGATCTCAATCTAACCATCAAGATGCTCACCAAGCTTTACAGGAGGCAAGAGATGGGCTAAAAAAGTTTGACTATCTAGCCAAACAGCGCAGCTTTAGTCAAGCCAAGCGAGAATGGTCTAACGCTAAAAATATTTTATGGCAAAATTATCCGAGCGATCGCCCAATTGCTCAACCAGAAATCCGCGCTATGTGGTTAGATCGAGGTACCATTGTCAAAGCTAAATCTGAGGCAGATTTAGCTGAAATCTTTGATCGCATGGCAACAGCAGGGATTAATACGGTATTTTTTGAGACTCTCAATGCCGGTTACACTATTTATCCCAGTCGGGTTGCACCAGAACAAAATCCTCTAACCAAAGGTTGGGATCCTCTCAAAGCCGCAGTTAAACTTGCCCACGAACGAGGTATGGAGTTACACGCCTGGGTATGGACATTTGCTACTGCCAACCAACGTCATAATATTATCCTCAACCAACCCCGCAGCTATTTAGGACCTGTATTATCCCGACATCCTGATTGGGCAATTACCGATCGCGAGGGTAATCATTTTCACTATCATTCGGGTAAAGTTTTTCTTGATCCTGCAAACCGTGGCGTGAGATATTATTTATCTTCGTTAATCGATGAAATTGCTACTAATTATGATGTCGATGGCATTCATTTAGATTACATCCGCTATCCCTTTCAAGACCCCACGGGTAAAATTACTTACGGCTATGGTTTAGCTGCCAGGCAAGAATTCCGAGAAATGACGGGTATCGACCCTTTAATTCTCACTCCTAAAGATGCCCTGTGGTCACAATGGTCGAAATTCCGCATCGAACAGATTGATAGTTTTGTCGGTTCTGTAGCTCGAAATTTAAAGCAAAAACGTCCCGATTTAATTCTTTCTACCGCAGTGTTTCCCATGCCCCGTCAAGAAAGGTTGGAAAAAATTCAACAGCATTGGGAAGAATGGATTGCTAGAGATTGGATTGATATGTTAGTACCAATGACTTATGCAGAAGATACGGAAACTTTACAAAAGTTGACTATTCCTGTGTTGAGGGGTGCGACTTTGGGCAATACTTTAATCTTACCAGGAATTAGATTATTAAATATCTCCGACGTAGCGGCGTTAGATCAAAAGCAATTTTTACGGGGTATCACTACCGATGGTTATGCTTTATTTGCGGCAGAAAATCTAACCGAGCAGTTAGCAACCATGTTCAGTCGTACCCAAGGAGATGTTAAGCTGTTAGCCGGACAATCTTTACCCTATCGTCATCCATTTGAAGTTACCTTATCTCGCTATCAAAAGTTACAAAAAGAATGGAATTTTTTCCTGAGTAATCATCAACTGACTGTTGAAGAAGTCACCCTTAAACAATGGGGACAACAAGCAGACAAACTGGCGACCAATTTACAGATATTGGCTCAAGAACCTTCTGTCAAAAATTATCTTTCAACTCAGTTAGCTCTTTCTTCTTTCCGCCGTCAATTTCCCCGATGGATGAAGCAAACCAAAAGTATTAATGACCATCAAGCTCAAGTGTGGGAAAATCGCTTAGGTACTTTAGACCGTCTGTTGAGTTATGGAGAGAAAAGAGTTCTTAAGGGAAAAAACATCATCTAAATTAGTTTTTAATCAGCGGTCAAACGAGAATGAACGATTAAACGCGGGGGGAGTTTTTTGATATTTTCCCTTCCTCTATACTCCCCCGTCGTCTTAACCCTCAATTTTAAACTATACAAAACTTATTCTAAAGATAAAGATTGTCTTGCAAAAATCAAGTATTTGAGTGATTCAATTTTAAGTTATTAGTAAAATGACTTAGGAGTCACCTTTATGAATTTACTAGCTATTCTCGTTTCTTTAGTAGTTACTACTATTGCTCTTTTAATTATTTCTAAACTGCCCACAGGAGTTGAAATAGATAGCATCCAAAAAGGCTTTATTGCCGCAGTAGTCTTTGGAATTCTAAATTCCATCTTGCATCCAATTTTATCTTTTCTAGCTTTACCTATTACCTTTATTACTTTTGGCTTGTTTTCCCTAGTAATTAATGGATTTATTTTTGGTTTATCGGCTTTACTGGTACAGGGTTTTAGATTGCGTTGGGGTGTTTGGAGTGCTTTAATCGGTGCTTTTGCTCTAAGTGTCATCAATTCCATTATTTACAAAATTCTGCCCTTTACCGTCAGCTAATTCAACCGTGAATAATTAATTATCATTTCTATTGGGTAATAACTGAATAACACAAAAACATATCATTTATCGGGCGATCTGCCATTGAAAGCGATCGCCTTAATTATTAGAACTAATAATGAAGACGGCAAGTTTGTTTTAATAGCAACAGCACCAAATCATAAATAGAATTTCAATTCTAAAGTTCTAAATGTTCTTTTGAGTTTGAAGGTGATCTAAGTAGCGTGGGCATTGCCCACACTACCGATTTTGATTATTTCAATCCAACATTTTAGTCTAGATGCGCTACTAAAATAATTAGTCTTTGCGAGACAAAAAAGAAGATAAATCCAAGTACTGCTAACAGAAAAATCTGAAAGCTTACAAACCGCTCCATCTCAACTAACACCAGTTATCACGCATTCGCTGGATTTATCAACCAGTTATTAATTATTAAGATTAAAATCCGGATAGTTTGATATTTAGTGCGTGACTTCTGACTTCATACCAAGTCTCTTATAAATGATTGAGAAACGGTATAAATTTAGCTGTTATTTACAGGGGGTTTAGGGTCTAATTCTAATATCTTGTTTGTATTTTGGCGATCGCTATGATGTTTTTTCACTAAAAAATCAGGACTTTCTTCAATCGGTCGAGTTCCTGCATCTTGAAAAGTATCTGCTATTTCTATATGACGATGTTCGATCGGACGAATACCATCTTCTTGATAAGTTCTGTCTTCTGGATGTTGGTTCATAATAACCACTTGAATCGATAAGAAATTTGCTATCTCATCTATATATTAATAATAGCAGATTTAACCCAATCCCCTTCATACTAAATCCATCTCAAAATGTAATTTATTTACCTGTTTATAAGATATTTCTCCCTACAATTTTTGCCTTAAATTACTAATCTAAAATCGTCGCAGCTTCTTTGAGATAAACTTGCTCTAATAATTCACCAGTTTCTAATTCGTATTGTTCTAATAAACCCTGGCGTTTAATAGTAATTTGTTGCTCTTGTTTAATGACGATGATCGCTCAATCTCTGTAACTGTCGCAGACTGACATGGTTAAAAGTAATAATGGCAATTCTTTCTTCTTCTGGTATACCTTTAAATTTCCACTCCATAGGCATCACTTAAATGTCTGCTCATAGAGATAAACTTCTCTGTAGTCCATGAATCGGATTTTTTATCGGCTTTAGCTTGAGTCAATCCAGGGCAGTAAGCCTGACCTAAATTATGACTTAAATTAACAAGTTTTTGAGTAGTCCAGTTTTGATTGTGACCAGCTGCTTTGTTGAACATAGACATATCAGCCTCCATTTTGTAGCGAAATATACGGTTTACTTATATCTATATTCTAGTTGTAAGATTAGTAACGGCCAAGGTGGTTATATCCGAATAAAACCAGAGGAAATTACTCAGGCAAACGATAAAAGAAGTCGGCGATCGCTATAATCTGGATGACTGCCGAACCATCATGTTAGGTTATTGTAATTTAAAAGCCAAACCCAATTAAAAGTAGCGTTACAATTCAACTAAGAGAGGCTTTACCTTAAGTGAATTGATGACTTACACAACCAAAGAACTGATAGAAATATTAGATCGCGAACTTCAGGCAAATTGGAAAGGAAAAAGGGTACTTCTGTCACCAGCCAAACGTATCAACGATCCAGTGGTGGCTAAAGCCTTAAACATGGATAAAGTAAGTAAAGTCTTTGCTTATCAAGATTTTCGCCGTCAAATTCATGAATATCAACAAAAACATCAGGTATCCGGTATTATTTGGCGCACTTGCACTTTTAATGAACGCCAGATTTATTATCCAGAAATTGATAACCAATTAATTGCCGTATCTGGAGATAAAGAAATATTACTTCAGTCAAAACAATCTATCCTCAATTTTTGGGACGAAGTGACCCAAAATATGAACTATTGGCTAGTTCACGCCCCTGGTGCTAATAGTTTTAGTAACGATCGCTATCAGAAAATTCCTCTCGGTTATATTAGAAAACTGGCACAGCAAACGGAATGGGCAGAAATTGACGCAGCACGCACTGAAGTTTATCTCGGTTTATGTTGGGGAGATCCTCAAGAATATCGCTATCAATGGGCAAAACCCAAATCGGGATGCGATCGCATTGTTGCTGCTTATGGTGAACCCAGTGCGATTAAAATTTAAATATTTTCGGCTTTAATCAGGCGTAAGTCCCCAAATTAAACTTCGCGATCGCAACCAAACTGATCACGGATCTGGGCATTAAAATACTGACCGACAGAAGTAGTTTCTTTTAACTCTTTATAGATCGATTCGGGTACATCTAAATATTTGTAGACGCTACCGTTACCGAAGATCACTCGCAGACTTTGCTTATCGGCATCGTAATCAAAAGATTTAATTGCCGTACTCTGACTTTTAAGCAAGGGAAAAGCAATTACATCACGGATGCTAGGAGAATCTGTTAATAACATTACCAGGCGATCGATACCGATGCCCAAACCCACAGTTGGAGGCATACCATATTCTAATGCTGCGATAAAATCTTCATCGATATCTTGTGCTTCTAAATCTCCTGCGGCTTTTTTAGCTGCTTGTGCTTCTAGTCTTTCCCGTTGATCTAGAGGATCTGTTAACTCCGAAAAGCCATTAGCGGTTTCTCTACCGACGATAAATAATTCAAACCTTTCTACCAATCCTGCTTTGCTGCGATGGGGTTTTGCTAGAGGAGAAATTTCTAGAGGATAGTCAATAACAAAAGTCGGTTGAATTAAAGTTGCTTCTACTTTTTGTTCAAAAGCTTCATTAAGTAATTTGCCAATAGTTTGACAGTCGCTAGGTACTTCAATTCCTGCTTCTTGTGCTGCCGCTTTCGCTTGATCGAAATCTTGGAAGCTAGCAAAATCTATTCCTGTAGCTTCTTTTACCAAGTCGTGCATAGTAACTCTACGCCAGGGAGGAGTCAGATCGATTTCTGCTTGTTGATAGGTAAGTTTAGTCGCACCTAAAACTTCTTGAGTGATGCTACTAATTAAATCTTCAGTTAACGCCATCATCTCGTTATAGTCGCCGTATGCCTGATACACCTCAATAGAAGTAAATTCAGGATTGTGACGGGTAGATACTCCCTCATTGCGGAAGATTCTCCCCAATTCAAAGACTCGTTCAAAACCACCCACAATTAATCTTTTCAGATGTAATTCCGTAGCGATGCGGAGATACAAATCCATCTCCAAAGTATTGTGATAGGTAATAAACGGGCGTGCATCCGCACCACCTGCTTCACTTTGCAATACAGGAGTTTCGATTTCTAAAAAATCTCTGGTTTCTAAATAACGACGGATAGCGGCAGTAATTTTTGCCCGAATGCGAAACGTCTGTCTGACTTGAGGATTGACAATCAAATCTACATAGCGTTGACGATAGCGTTTTTCTGTATCGGTTAAACCGTGCCATTTATCTGGTAGAGGTAACAGGGATTTCGTCAGAATGGCAAACTCGCTGACATATACCGAAAGTTCACCTTTTTCGGTTCTTTTTACCGTACCTTTAACGCCTAAAATATCTCCCGTATCGGATAATTTTTTGAGATGATTGAATGCACCCACCAGATCCGACATGGTGCTGTTAATTCTTTTTTTATCTAAATAAAGTTGAATTTTTCCTGTTTCATCTTGCAATTCAAAAAAAGCCAGTTTACCAAACACACGACGGGCGACAATCCTACCTGCGATCGCAACTTCGTCGACTACTTCTTCACCACTAGCTAAATTGAGATACTTTTCCTGTAATTCATTAGCATGGTGGGTAATTTCCCATTTATAAGCATAGGGGTTTAATCCTAATTCCTTAATCTGTTCTACTTTCTCGATTCTGGTAGCGCGAATTTCATCTAAATTAGACCCACTTTGAGGCTTCTGTTGAGTGCGAGATATGCTTTGGTTTCCCAAGTTTATAGAATCGCGCTGTTGGGAATTATCTTCTGCCATTGCTAATAAATTACGAGTTAAATAATAATCTTTGAGTCACGGAGATCGAGCTAGCCGTCAACTTATCTCTCATTGCTCAAACGTATTGAATTATAACGTATCTGGTAGAATTGCTACGTTTAAATTCTGAGTTAAGTTTCTCTAAAAGTAGCGATCGCTGTTGTTAGAATGTGGTTTGGCAGGAAAAATGCGATCGCTTTAAAAGTATTGTATTCAACCGATCGCGCCTAAAATCCACCATATATAATGACATAAAGAAACGTTAAGCTCTGGTAAGCCTCGTCCCCTACTGATAACTAATTAATGACCCATCAACTCTGGCAATTTTATATTGATCGCGGTGGTACGTTTACCGATATAGTTGCTCAAAACCCTCAAGGTGAAATAATCGTTTATAAGTTACTCTCGGAAAATCCCGAACATTATGAAGATGCATCGATTCAGGGAATTCGAGATCTCATGGGCATCGGTTCAGAACAACCCATACCGACAAAATCCATTAAAGTAGTAAAGATGGGAACGACAGTAGCTACTAATGCTTTGTTAGAAAGAAAAGGCGACCGCCTGGTACTGTTAATTACTAAAGGATTTAAAGATGCCCTACGTATCGGCTATCAAAATCGTCCCGATATTTTTGCCCGTCATATCGTTCTTCCCAGTATGCTTTACGAGTCGGTTATTGAGGTTGAGGAACGTTATGATGCCAGTGGTAGGGAATTAAAAGCGATCGCTACAGAAACAGTCAGACGAGATTTACAAGCAGCTTTCCATCAGGGAATAAAAAGTTGCGCCATAGTTTTCTTACACGGTTATCGCTATCCCCAACATGAATTACAAGTAGCTGCAATTGCCAAGGAAATCGGGTTTACTCAAATATCTATTTCCCATCAAGTCAGCCCGTTAATCAAATTAGTTAGCAGGGGAGATACTACGGTAGTCGATGCCTATCTGACTCCCATCTTACGCCGCTATATCGATCGCATTGCCAGTAAATTAACCGATGTGCCTTTGATGTTTATGAAATCAGATGGGGGATTGGTTACAGCCGATAAATTTCAGGGCAAAGATAGTATTCTCAGCGGCCCTGCCGGGGGAATTGTCGGTGCAGTAAAAACCAGTCAACGGGCGGGTTTTCCTCAAATTATCACCTTCGATATGGGGGGAACTAGTACTGATGTTGCACATTATGCAGGGGAATACGAACGTCAATTAGATTTAGAAATTGCAGGGGCGCGAATGCGGGTACCGGTGTTGGCGATACATACTATTGCCTCCGGGGGCGGTTCGATTCTGTCTTTTGACGGTATGAGTTATCGTGTAGGCCCAGAATCAGCAGGTTCTAATCCTGGGCCTGCTTGTTATCGTCGAGGCGGAGAATTAACCATTACCGATGCTAATGTCATGTTGGGCAAAATTCATCCTCAGTATTTTCCTGCGGTATTTGGCAGGGAGGGCAACTTACCTTTAGATCAAGAAGTTGTAGTCACTAAATTTACTCAGTTAGCAGCAACCATCGCTACTGCTACGGGCGATCGTCCTACACCAGAAAAAGTAGCGGCTGGCTTCATAGCGATCGCTGTAGCTAATATGGCCAATGCCATTAAAAAAATTAGCCTACAACGGGGTTATGATGTTACCCGTTATGTACTGTGTTGTTTTGGCGGTGCGGCAGGACAGGTAGCCTGTGCGATCGCCGAAACTTTGGGGATCGAGGGTATTTTCATCCATCCCCATGCAGGAGTACTTTCTGCTTACGGTATAGGTTTGGCAGATCTTACAGTTACTAAGATCGAATCGGTAGACATTCCTCTAACGACTGAAGCAATTGACCAATTAAAGTCTGTAATGAAATCCTTGTACACTAAAGCCCGTGCCAGTTTTACTTCGGGCGATCGCCTTCTAAGCATCGAGAAAGTAAATTTAAAATACGAAGGGACTGATTCTACTCTAAGCGTCGATTTTAATTGTGATCTCCACCTCATGGAAAGAGAATTTGCCACCGAACATAAAATTCGTTACGGTTTCATTCAACCAGACAAAGCCTTAATTGTGGAATCGGCTTCTGTAGAATTAATTCAGCAAATGGATACTCCTAGTGAACCTATAATTACCCGTACTCGACCCCTCAATGTACCACCCCAACCCCTAGAAACAGTGCAAATGTTCGCCTCAGATCGATGGCACGATGCTAAAGTGTACCGTCGAGAAGATTTACAACCAGAAGACTGTATTCGGGGTGCAGCGATTATCGTCGAAAAGATCGGCACGATTATTGTTGAACCCAATTGGCAAGTTACGACAAGCGATCGCAATTATTTAATTTTAGAACGAATTCAGCAAAACGAAAATCCTCTACGATAAATGGTAAATGATAAATGTTAAATGAAATGACTTTACAATAAAAGATTGCAGCTTATAGCAGAAAGAGTAATGAGTGAATTCGATTACGATTTAATTATTATCGGTGCAGGTGTTGGCGGACATGGTGCAGCTTTACACGCGGTTAAATGCGGTTTGAAAACGGCAATTATCGAAGCGGGAGATATGGGAGGTACTTGTGTCAATCGCGGTTGTATTCCTTCTAAAGCATTGCTGGCAGCTTCTGGTAAAGTTAGAGAATTTAGCAATACTAGTCACTTACAGAATATGGGGGTGCAGGTAGGAGGAGTTCAATTTGATCGCGCCGCGATCGCTGATCATGCTACTAATTTAGTCAATAAAATTCAAGGGGATTTAATCAACAGCCTCAAACGCCTAAAAGTAGACATCATTCGCGGTTGGGGACAAGTGGCAGGAAAGCAAAAAGTCAGTGTCTCTACCGATGAGGGAGAAAAAACCCTAACTGCCAGGGATATTATGTTGTGTCCCGGTTCGATTCCCTTTGTCCCTCCAGGTATTGAAATTGACGGCAAAACTGTGTTTACCAGCGATAATGCCGTTAAATTAGAATCCCTCCCCAACTGGATCGCTATTATCGGCAGTGGTTATATTGGGTTAGAATTTTCCGATGTTTACACTGCTTTGGGTTGCGAAGTAACCATGATCGAGGCTTTGGATACTTTGATGCCCGGTTTCGATCCCGACATTGCCAAAATTGCCAAAAAAGTCTTACTAGATAAACGGGATATTGAAACTTATCAAGGTGTATTTGCTACCAAAGTCACTCCAGGCGCACCTGTCACCATTGAATTAACCGATGCCAAAACTAAAGAAGTAATTGAAGTTTTAGAAGTAGATGCTTGCTTGGTAGCAACCGGGCGTATTCCCGCTACCAAAAAACTCGGTTTAGAAAGTTTGGCAGTAGAAATTGACAGGCGGGGTTTTATTCCCGTTAACGATAAAATGCAAGTCTTGCGGGACGGCAAACCAGTCCCCCATCTTTGGGCTGTAGGTGACGCTACTGGTAAAATGATGTTGGCACACGCTGCTTCCGGACAGGGAGTCCTAGCAGTAGAAAATATCTGCGGACAAGATAAAGAAATTGACTATCGCAGTATTCCCGCGGCAGCTTTTACCCATCCCGAAATTAGTTATGTCGGCTTAACTGAAGCACAGGCTAAGGAATTAGGAGAAAAAGAAGGATTTAAAATATCTACCGTTAAATCTTTTTATAAAGGTAATTCTAAAGCTCTAGCCGAAGGGGAAACCGAAGGACTAGCCAAAATAATTTACCGTCAGGATACAGGAGAATTACTGGGAGTACATATCATCGGCATCCACGCCTCCGATTTAATCCAAGAAGCTGCCAATGCGATCGCAAAAAGGGAATCTGTAACCCATCTCTCTTTCAACATCCATACCCATCCCACTCTTTCCGAAGTCCTCGACGAAGCATACAAACGCGCTCAAGTAGTCAGCGCATAAATATTGATTTTAGAGGCATCAGTACGGGCGATCGCGATTGTCCGTACTGTTATTAGTCATCAGTTATAAATGTCCTAACGTTTTCAACCAAGAAAGTTTATTGATAATAGTCTCTGATGTTCTGGGAGATTAATTTATTTTACTTCCCTTGTAGAACTCCCGTTCATAGTGAAAATCTCGTGGGACACACAACAGGGAAAGAGGCGAACGATGGGACTCGAACCCACGAATGGTGGGACCACAACCCACTGCCTTAACCACTTGGCTACGCCCGCCATAACATTAACGTTAAAAAATTATAGCACTTTTTGCATGATAATCAATTCTAGTTAATTTAAAATAGTCGAATTGGCAAAAAATAGTTCAATGACAATAAGCAATGAGTAGATGGCAAAATATTAGCGTAGGTAGCATGATTTTAATTGGCTTGTCTGGGATTATGTGTTTGACCAACCCAGGACAGCAAAGCTATCAAGAGTATGCCGACGAAACTTTAAAAACTCATCTGAAAGAAAAAGTTTGTGTTGAAGCAGCACCAAAACTGGGACAGTGGTTACAAAGTCAGTGTTATAACCTGATAGATACTGCCAGTCCCCATCTAGCTCAGATTATTGCCCAACAAACCACGAGAACTAATTTTATTTTGTTTAGCATCTATCGAACAGATTTATCTACTCCCGACCCTTTGCCCGATTATCATCTAGAAACTATCGGATTATTAGGTAATTTCTATACCTACCAAGCAGATGAACTTTAATTAAATATACCACTCTAACCATGAACTCGGAACAATACAAACAAAAAATGCAGCGACGTAAGACAGTTCAGGAACAACGTCTTGCTGAAAAAAACCTTAAAAAGGGTCTGATTATCGTTAATACAGGTAATGGTAAAGGTAAAACTACCGCTGCCTTGGGTATGGTCATGCGATCGCTCGGACATGGCTATAAAGTGGCGATCGTTCAATTTATTAAGGGAGCTTGGGAGCCAGCAGAGAAAGCAGTATTGAGTCAATGGCAGGGACAATTAGAATTCCACGCTATGGGAGAAGGATTTACTTGGGAAACTCAAGACCGAGAACGAGACACCGCTAAAGCGATCGCGGCTTGGGAACAAGGATTAGAATATATTATCGATCCTAAATATAAGTTAGTGCTACTAGATGAAATTAATCTAGCTCTGAAACTGGGATACTTAGATGTAGCTACGGTGATCGCGGGATTATCGCAAAAACCAGCAGATTCTCATGTCATTCTCACAGGAAGAGGCGCACCAGCCGCCTTAATCGACGAAGCTGATCTAGTAACGGAAATGACCTTGATTAAACATCCTTTCCGCGAACAAGGAGTTAAAGCGCAAGCAGGAATCGAATTTTAGTCAAACTGAACCCGAACTAATTTTACTCATGATTGATTTTCGATTGTTGATTTTTGATTTCCAATCTTAAATTCTCATAGCGATCGCTATAAAGTTGTTTGAATTTTAAAAAAACTAACACACTACCCACCGAAAAGCCAATAATTAAGCCAAACAAATGGCTGTAAAAACTGACTTGAGGAATTAAATTGTCAAAAACAAACTGAATAATAATAATTAAAATAACTTGTTGTAATCTTCTAGCATTAATTGAAGTTTTTCGCCTCAGCCAGATTTGGAGCAAAATAGCTAATAAAGCACCAATCAATCCCATAATAGCGGCAGAAGCACCTACTAGAAAAACAGTTGACTCTCCCGTTTTCAAAGCAACAAAAGAAAAAATAGACATCGAGCCAATGCCACTAACAAAATAGATAATTAAGTAATACTTTCTACCTAAATTAAATTCTACTAATCTTCCTAAAAAATAAAGAGATATCATATTAGTTGCTAAATGCAACCAACCATAATGCAAAAAATTAGCAGAAATAACTCGCCACCATTCTCCAGCTTCTACTCTGGCAGGAATTAATGCTCCCAATCGCTCTAGAGTTATAAAATTGGTACTGCCACCTAATTTAATTTCTAAAATATATATCAGTAAATTAAGACTAATTAAACAATAAGTTATAAAAGCTATTCGTTCGCATTTATGTTTCATGTAAAGAAATGATAGAAATTTATAATATTTGAATTTATAACTGAATTATCGCGATCGCCACGCACCCTGGGGAAGCTAAGATCTTTAAATCTAATTAACCATCCTTCCCTCGTTTAACTTATTAACCAACGGTCAGAGATTAGCTGGTGTCAATTGTTTTCATCATATCCTTTCTCATTAGATAGCCAAAAATAATCTCTTGCTTTTCTTATAGTTACGGCTAAATGGTAAATTAATAGCTGTCGTTGATCAATAACTCAAAATCTTCCCGCAGCTACTATGACTAAGCAATACCGCATTACCTTACTCCCCGGCGATGGCATCGGTCCCGAAATTATGGCGGTGACAGTAAAAGTCTTAGCAGTGGTGGGTAAACAGCAGAATATCGAGTTTGTTTTTGAAGAAGCCTTAATCGGAGGTGCAGCGATCGATGCTACGGGTGAACCTTTGCCAGATGCAACTTTAGCAACCTGTCGTCGTAGCGATGCAGTCTTACTAGCGGCAATTGGCGGCTATAAATGGGATAATTTACCCCGCGCCCAACGGCCTGAAACAGGTTTGTTAGGATTGAGGGCAGGATTGGGTTTGTTTGCTAATTTAAGACCCGCGACTATCTTACCCCAACTCATTGATGCTTCCACTCTCAAGCCCGAAGTAGTAGAAGGTGTCGATATTATGGTGGTGCGAGAATTAACAGGAGGAATTTATTTCGGGTTACCCAAAGGTATTTTCGAGACAGAAACGGGAGAACAACGGGGTGTAAACACTATGGCTTATACGGTTGGCGAAATCGATCGCATTGCCAAAGTAGGTTTTGAAACGGCGCGAAAACGTTGGGGTAAATTGTGTTCTGTAGATAAAGCCAATGTTTTAGATGTCTCTCAATTGTGGCGCGATCGCATTATAGCAATGGCAAAAGATTATCCCGATGTGGAATTGAGCCATTTGTATGTTGATAATGCCGCCATGCAGTTAGTACGCGCCCCTAAGCAATTTGATACCATCGTGACGGGTAATTTATTCGGCGATATTCTCTCTGATGCCGCCGCAATGCTGACTGGTAGTATCGGAATGTTACCGTCTGCTAGTTTGGGTGCAGCTAAACCAGGTGTTTTTGAACCTGTACATGGTTCAGCCCCCGATATTGCCGGACAAGATAAAGCCAACCCTCTAGCTCAGGTTCTCAGTGCTGCTATGATGTTACGTTATGGTTTAGATGAACCAGAAGCAGCGCACCAAATTGAAGTAGCAGTCAACCAAGTTTTAGAGGAAGGATACCGTACTGGAGATATCATGTCTCCAGGTATGACTGCTGTGGGTTGTGATGAAATGGGAGAAATTCTAATTAAAATTTTGACTACTTAAATACAACTACTTAATACTTAAATACAAACACTTAACGATTAACACTTAATAGTGAAACATTGCCCATATATTGCAATAAAAATTTACAATTCTCGGTTCTGGAAACTCTAAAATTGAGTTAAATTTAGGAGAAGTATTTTTTGGGGATCGCTCTTGTGACTTACGCTTCTATACGCAAAAATCGAACTATTAATCCAACCACCTCAGTTCCCAACTCGGCTGTATTTTTCGATCCAGAATTAATTAAAGCAGCCAGAAAAATCTATCGCACTTATTGCAACTTAAATTCTCAAGTTAATCGCAAACCTTTCGGTGTGGCAATAGATAGAGAAAGTTATAAAGGCCAATTGGTATTTAGAGAAAAGCCAATTCTTTTACCAGGAGAATGTTTTATTGATATCAATCAAATAGAAGCAGAATTT
Source organism: Pleurocapsa sp. (assembly GCA_050330335.1). Taxonomy (GTDB): domain Bacteria; phylum Cyanobacteriota; class Cyanobacteriia; order Cyanobacteriales; family Xenococcaceae; genus Waterburya. Next base: position 67,040 of record JBHJNX010000102.1, read on the forward strand.
TATTGAATTTCTAACTTTAATTATAAATGTAGTTAAGCTTTAAGCCAGAGCGATCAGTAAAAATAGCGTAGCTAACAATGCTGCTATTGTCCGAACGTGATTCCAGAGACTCCAGTTAGTCAGGTAGTTGTCCCAAACTTCCGCAGCTTCAGTACTATTAGGAGTAACTTTTGCTAAAGCATCGTTTAGTGGCACATTAAAGACTACAGTTACACCAACTGTACCAAAGATGTACAATAGGCAACTTAAGAGTAAATAGATCGAACTCAATTGATGCCACTTTAACATAGATAAAACGGCTAGAAAGATACAAAGCACAGCCGTGCCAAACAATGTAGTCATAAACAGGGGATTAATTACTGTGATATTAATCGACTGCATGGCAATAATACCTTCTGATGGTTTCAGGCGGGCAAGAGCTTTCATTACGAAAGACGAAAAAGCGAAGAAAACTCCAGCTACTACTCCAGTTCCTAATATTGCTAATAGCTTCAATGCCAACATAATTCTGGAAAAACAACAGTTCCGGGAATATATGGGTGTGACCTAAGTACAGGACAAAAGTTGAAAAATTAGTCAGAAAAAGGGTTTCCTGTAGTAATTATTCTAGCGATCGCGATCGCTTAATTCAATAAATCTCTCTTAAAACAACAACACCCAAGCTATAATAACCGAGTAATTTCCTGTTTTAATCAATTAAACTTGGAGTCACACTAAAATAACCAAACTTAGTGAGTTAGCTCCCTTGTTACCAACTTAGGAAATATCAGCTTTCTAGATGGGTGTTGCTTCTATCTGACGAGACAGATTTGAAATATAACAGCTTATTTGTCCTCCTTGGTTTAAAATGGTATGGGCAAGAACTGTAACTTCTGTCTTGTAGAAGCCTTATTAGCTTCTATTAATAATTTATCACCTTATTTTTTAATTGCCAGTAAAAGACAAATTATTTTACGTTCTTTATTGTATCTACTCATTATTTTATAAAGTTTTTTAATCTTATTTTAATTACTATTAAGTTGTTTATTCTGAATTTAACATTTAATTATCAAGAGCCGCAGTTATTAGGTAAAATAACGATTAATTCAAAGCAATAAAGAGAAATTTTAATTTATCAGTCAAATTCACCAATATAACTCAAACTATCGTTTAAATGTTTGATTAAGGTAGCTTGAGGTAATGCTCCCTCTATATGCTGCCAGGGTAAAAGGCGATCGCGCTGCCAATTATGGTGAACGTAATAATTTAAATCTGGTATTTGTCCCTGCAACTGTTTAAATGCCCGTTTGTAACTACCGACAGAATCGCCATATTCTCTAGTTAATTCTAAAAGTTTGCTCAATCGGCGATCGCCTCTGGAAATTAAAGCCTGAATTACTGACCAGTTATAGCTTTCAGGACGAAAATCAATTCCCTGTTTGCCCAATTGTTTGGCTAGATATTGCAATCTCTTTTTGGCATCGGGGTTAACTCCAAACCATTGAAAGGGGGTATGAGATTTAGGAACAAAAGTACTGCATCCCAAAGTTAAACGCAAACCAGGCGCGGCTTTTTTTACCGCTTGCATCATAGTGACAGTTTGTTCTACGTCTTCGATAGATTCCCCTGGAATTCCTACCATGCCATAGAATTTAATGGCTTTTAAACCACCTGCTTTGGCATTAATTGCAGCTTGAATAATTTCTTCGTCAGTGAGTTTTTTATTAACGATATTTCTCACTTTTGCCGAACCACTTTCTACAGCGATGGTAATTGAACGAGTATCCCTTTGAGCCAAAGTGGTAGCCAACTTTTCTGTTACCGTATTGGTACGTACTGAAGCGATACTGAGACGTACATCTTGATACTCAGGTTGGGCTAAATAATCGAGTATGGTTTCAAATTCTGGGTGTTGCGTTACCGATGCCCCCAATAAACCCAAACGATTAGTTACAGTTAAGCCAAGAGCGATCGCAGGAAGTAAAGAACTTTCCAAAGATGCAGTGCGAAAAGGAAGAGTTAAATAGCTAGCCAGGCAAAAACGACACATTTCCGGGCAACTACGCACCACTTCCACCATGTAGATATTTTCCCAAGCTGCCTTAGCAGTAACCACCGTTGAAGCCGATAGAGTATTACCCCGATAGGTTTGTTTTTGAATGCGTTCGGGAATTGTAGTATCCACAGGAGCGATCGCTTTAATTGCTCCGTCTGGGCTATGATAGGTTACTTCATACAAACTGGGAATATATACTCCCGCAACTCTTGCCAGATTTAATAATTTAGTTTTTCTATTTGCCTTTCTGATTTCTCGGTAAGCATCGATAAACTTATCTAGTAATTCTTCCCCATCTCCCAACAAAATCACATCAAAGAAATCAGCAAAAGGTTCGGGATTGGCAGTTAAAACCGAACCCCCGCCAAATACTAAAGGATGATGCTCATCTCTGTCTTTACTGCGTAGGGGAATATCTAGAGATTCGAGTAAATTAAAAATATTAATATAATCTAGTTCCCAGGAAACTGAAAAGCCCAATAATTCCGGCTGTTGGGGCAAAGGCTCGTGAATATCTGTGAATAAGCGACTGACAGCAACATCAGAGCGCATTGCTAGAGTCGTCCAGACGATTTGATAGCCTAAACTGGTAATGCCGATGGTATATTCATTAGGAAAAGCAAAAATAATTGGAACGGCATCCCTATTAGGAGAAGCGGGAGTAAACAGGAGTTTTTCTTCTTGAAATACAGTCACAAATAAGGTTTGAGGGAAGGATTATTTTGGATAGAGCGATCAAGCGCAATACTTATTCTATCTAACACCTGGATGAACGAAAAAATTAGCAATCAAAATCTATCACTTTCTTGCTTACACCCAACCCCCTAACCCAAATCTTGCCTGGAGATTATTTAGCATAGTTAATATGGGATTTGTTGTTATTTTTTACTAATGATTTCTCAGCAAAGCGATCGCCCGAAACTACCTTCCCTGCAAATAGTCCAACAGTTAGTTGCTAACGTCGAGATTCAAAGTATAAATCCTTACAATCCAGTACAGGTAGAAGCAATCCCCCATCCCTGGCAGCTATTGGGTACGGGAAATTATGCGGCGGTATTTTATCATCCTAGCTACAGCGAAACAGTAGTTAAAATATATGCTCCAGGGCGATCGGGTTGGGCAGAAGAAGTAGAAGTATATCGCCGTTTGGGTCATCATCAGGCTTTTTCTGAATGTTATCTTACCGAACCAAATTGGTTAATTTTAAAGCGGCTGCATGGCATAACTCTTTATGACTGTATGCATTTGGGCTTAAAAATTCCTCCACAAGTTATTGAAGATATCGACTTAGCTTTAGAATATGCCCGCTCAAAAGGTTTAAATCCCCATGACGTTCACGGGCGCAATTTGATGATGTCTGGGGAGAAAGGCTTGGTAGTGGATATTTCCGACTTTTTGAACCCGCTACCCTGTAGGGCTTGGGAAGATTTAAAACAAGCTTACTATTTGCTCTATCTATCTTTGTTTTCTTGGCATCAATTATCCGTACCCTATTGGATGCTGGATTTAGTTCGTAATGGTTATCGTCTTTATCGCCAGATATTATCTTGGTTGCCAATTAACAACGATTTTAAACGTCTGGCAGAAGCTAAGGAAAAAAATGATATTTAACTCCTATGGTAATTGTTCGTTGATCCGTTTCCCCTCTAGATAAGATTATTCGATACGATACTTATAAAGCAGTATCTTAGGTATAAAAACTATGACACCTGAAGTAAAAGCAAAAATTGACAAATTAGTCAACGAAAACAAGATTATGGTGTTTATGAAAGGGTCTAAACTCATGCCCCAGTGCGGGTTTTCTAATAATGTAGTTCAAATCCTTAACACTTTGGGCGTTCCCTATGAGACAGTTGATGTCTTAGCAGATAACGAAATTCGCCAAGGAATTAAAGAATATTCTAACTGGCCCACAATTCCTCAAATTTATGTTAATGGGGAGTTTGTTGGGGGTTCGGATATTGTGATCGAACTCTATCAAAATGGTGAATTACAACAAATAGTTGAAGTTGCTATGGCTTCTTAAAGTCCTAAATATTTAAACTATTTATGTCTGATATGGTGGGCTGCAAAGCTCACCATACATTAATTTTATTTCCTGCAATAAAAAATAGATTATGACAATCGAGGGATTTATCAAGCGTTGGTTGAGATTATTGTTAGTGGTAACGATCGCCCTGGGATGGGTTTTATTAAATGCTCGTCCGGCGATCGCCCAATCAAGTGCCGTTAACTATACTTATAGTGAGATACGGGGTAGTGATTTTTCTCATAAAGATTTAAATGGTGCGGTGTTTGCCGCCGCAGATGCGCGGGGTGCTAGTTTTGAAGGTTCTGATGTTAGCAATTCAATTTTAACTAAGGCTATTTTTACTAATACCAATTTAAAAGGTGCTAATTTTACTCGCTCGTTAATGGATCGAGTGGCATTAGACAATTCGGATTTAACTAATGCCATTTTTCGCGATGCTGTTGCTACCAGTACCAATTTTGATGGTTCAATTATTACCGGTGCGGACTTTTCTGATGCTATTTTAGACCGCTATCAAGTTTATCTCCTCTGCAAGAGAGCCGAAGGTACTAACCCTACTACGGGAGTGGAAACCAGAATTAGCTTGGGTTGTCGCGACTAGCAGTCAATCACAATAATTTTGTTTGGCTCGATTTTCTACTCTTGCAGTCAAAGATCTCTAACAAAGATGTCGCCTAATTGATATTATAGCCGAGTCCTAGTAACAGACCTATATCGGTACTGTCAATAAATTTAACGTTAGCGGCAGCATTGGCGGTTAGGGTCGATGAAACTGGAATATCCAAGCCACCAGTAACCACTATGCCCACTGTATCGCCATCTCCTGTAGCAATAGATAAACCACCACCAACATAAGGAGCAACTCGAAACTCTGTATCGGAAAATTCTCGGCTAAAAAAGTCAACTGTTAGGGGAAACAAAAATGTGGCATCTTCTTCTACTAAAGCCGAAGGACGAAAAGATATATTGTTAGTCAAGCCTATTTTACTAATTACAGCAAAAGAGCTTTCACCAATAGTGGTATCTCCGTCAATACCGATATTACCACCAAGTCCAAAATAACTAGGGCCAGAGCGAGTTCTTCTACCAGGCTCAATTTCAATCTGTGTTTGGGCTATTTCTACTTTGGTATCTTGGAAACTAATTGCTGGGGTTTGAGTTGGAGGTGTCTTTAAACTGGAAACAGAAGTTAATTGTCGAAAATTATCGGGAGATATGGTTTCGGCTTGGGCTATTTGTCCGGTGGCAATAAAACTAATGGTAGCAAGACTTAATAGTGAAAAATATTTTAAATCGAGAAATAAATTCATAATAACCAGTATTTTTGAGTGTTAGTTTAGGTTTTTTGCCTGCCTAGCTTTTTTCTCTAAGCTGGCTTATTTATCTTAAAAAAATATTTATTAATTTGCCATAACCCAAAAGTATCATCTTTTTTCTGCAAAATTAGGTTGTTACAATCGAGAGCTATTACTTTAGATAGATAAGTAAGCTAATGTGCGTTTAAATTGTGAATTTATTTGTTAGTAATTAATATCTTCCTCCCCTGCTCTACGGTCGTCACAAGCTTTGGAGGAAACCTCCAAAGACGCGACCTCCTCTGCTCAATCTTAAGTAACCAATTTAAATGCGATCTGAGCCTAGTTGTGCGTGCAATTAATTACCTAGTTGAGAGAGGGCATGGGTTATGGGGATAGAGAATACCAGCCAAAGCGGACTATAATTTACACTTGCTGTTCTTTTTGTTGTTTGAGATAGGTAAACACGGATTTATCACCGAGATCAGGATCGATCGCTTGAGTGAGTTTCCGCAAGGCAAAAATAGTAAACCCAATCGTCCATACTGCTAATAAGACTTGTTCCATTGCTACGGGTATTAAACCAGTCATGTGTCCTAAGAGCAAAAAAGGTACTATGGGAGTGAGAACTTTGGTTTCGGCACGATTGAAACAAAAAGCTTCTTTAAAATAAATTCCTGTCAGGGCGGCAAAAGTGAAGCCAATACCCCAGAGGGTAATGGGATGATTGTATACGTATAAGGCTAAAGGTTCTTCTCTGGTTACGGCGATTGCCACAGCAGAAATCGTTCCAATTAACCAAAATGCTTGTAGAGCGCGATGTAAAGCAACCATATAGATATGTATGGTTAACAAGCTAACTCCCAAACCGATAGTAAATAAAGCAAACAAGGGAGTTATCCAGGGTAAAATTTCATTGCCTTGGGCAAAATAAAGATTACTGGCGATCGCAAAACTAGCTGCCGCAACTGCTAAACCAGCACGATAGATAATTACTTCTCGGCGATCTTCTTTGGTAATAGTGTATTCGCCGAATTGTCCCTGATAGGTTTGTGGTTCTCGATTAAGTAAAGCAATCATGATCTTAAATCAGTTATTGGTTATTAGCTATTTCTTATTCTTCATTACTTCCGATCTTAAATAAATTTAATTTTTATTTTACTTTCGAGCATTAATTGCAATTTCTGTCGAGCATTGCCACCATTAACGGCAATTTCTATCCAACCATGACTGCCAACGATCGCGATTGTTTCTCCCGATGCTACATCGCTATAAGTATTACCAGAAACTATGGTTAGATTTTTAACTTCTGCTTGCCAAGATTGGTTACTGATTAATTTACCAGGAATATTACTAATTAAATTACCAAAATGGTCTATATATTGAATGCAGCCGATAATTTCGCGCTCGCCTCTCTGTAATCGAGGTAAAGATAATTTAATCAAACTGTCTGGATCGATTTCATTACCCAAAGCTGTTAATGCTACGCCACTGGCTAAATGTGCGCCCACGGGAGCAAAAATATCCCTACCGTGAAAAGTAGAACTAGGATTGGCAGTGCGCCAATATCGAGCATTAGTTAATTCAACGGCGGCGATCGCTGGTTTCTCTTGCAAAACACCACTACACAAACCATTATCAGGACAAACTATCAATCCATCCTCAAAAGCGATCGCCACACTTCTTCTCTGACTTCCCACTCCCGGATCTACTACAGCTATATGAACTGTATGGCTAGGAAAATAAGAGTAAGCATTTAATAAACAAAACCTCGCCGCAGCTATATTTTGTGGCGGGATTTCGTGGGTTAAATCGATAACTTGAAGATGGGGATTAATCGACGCGATCACACCTTTCATGACCCCTACATACACATCTTGTCTGCCAAAGTCAGTCAGTAAAGTTACCATTCCCTGACTATTCATCCAAACCTCAAAAAAATGTTACAAAATATACAGTTTTTCTGCTAATAATGCTAGCCTATACATAGGATTGAATTTGGACAACATATTATTTAAACTTTGAGTGTTCCCCATGAACAATAATCGTCAAGAAACCCTAAAACAAGCTACTCTCAATCACCGCGAAAGTCTCCGCAGAAGTTTACAAACTCGTTTGGAAGCTGCTAGAGCTAAAGGTGATGAAAAATTAGTCAAACAACTAGAAGCAGAAGCTAACTATCTACATCTTCGATAGATTGGATTTCAGTTTCAAAAGGACAATTTATTAATAATACATAATTAATAGTTAATTATTGTAGGGGTGCATTGCGGTGTACCCCTACCTATTTGCTATAAATAAATGTTATCTACCACCGACAACAACATTCTTAATTCTGACATGAGGCCCGCCGACGCTAACTGCTAAAGGCATCTGTCCTCCTTTGCCACAACCGCCATTGGTATAGAGAGTATCGTTGCTAATAGCCTCAATATCTTTGAGAGTTTGAAAGACATTACCGGTTAGAGTAACATCGCTCACAGGTTCGGCAATTTTACCATCGCGAATCATATAACCTTCAGCAGCAGCAAAGGTAAACATTTCCCCATTAGTTTGCCCCCCTAGCATTCTGACAGCATAAACTCCTGCTTCAATACCTGCAAACAAATCTTCTAACGGAGTCTCTCCAGGTTCGATCGCCGTATTAGTCATACGTACAATAGGAGGGTAGCTAGCACCAATAGCTCTGGCGTTTCCTGTAGGTTGTTCGTGCATTTTTCCCGCCGTTTCCAGCGAATGTAACCTTTGAGTTAAAATGCCATCTTTAATCAAATATTTGCGCTGTCCCGGTACTCCTTCGTCGTCATACTTGATCGACCCTGGTAAATCATCTAAAGTAGCATCATCAACTACATTTAACTGCTTGATTCCCATGGGTTTTCCCAAAGTTAGGAGTTCTTGCATTTGGGGATTTTCATAGACAAAATCTGCTTCAGATAGATGTCCAAAAGCCTCATGAATAAACACTCCTGCTAGATAAGGGTCAAGAATTACAGTGTATTGACCCCCTTTAACTGGTTTAGCTTCCAATTGCTTAACTGCACGTTCAGCAGCACCTAAAACTCTTTCTTCAGTTCCTACCAGGGAGTCAAAATCAAGGCGAGAATGTACCGACTCGTATCCCTGACGAACAACTCCGCCATCTCCACGGGCGATCGCCCCAAAACGACCAGAAACATCCAATCTTTCTTGAACAATGCAGCTACCAAAAGAATTAGCCAAAAATTTAGTCGTAAAGCGATCGCTCAAACTGGTCATAGTAGTTTGAATGCGTGGATCATAGTCTAAAATTAGTTGATTGTATGCCTGTAATAACTGGCGTTTTTCTTGTAGGGACACACCACGAGGGTCACGTTTAATCTTAACTCGAACGTAATCTTCTATCGGTTCGACCGTTGCTAATTGAGTACTATCTTTACCCACCAATTTTGCTTGAGAAATTGCCGTATCAAGGCGATCGTTTAATTCTTTCAAACCATTAAAAGTAACAAAACTCCAGCCTCCGCGATGACAGGCGCGAATGCCCCCTGCTAGACCAAAACTGCGGTCTACAGCATCTAATTGTTGTCCCCGAAACGAAATTCCTGTAGACTCGCTTTGTTCGACTCTAATTTCTAGATAATCGACATTCTGACGATGACAAGCGATCGCCGATCGTAATTGTTCGATAGTTAAATTATCCATGTATTTTAGTATTTGTGTAATTTAAAGTTTGAGTTTGCCACAAGCGGAAGCATAAACTTGCCGTGAAAAATAGACTAC